>NZ_JBFAXX010000059.1:0-52661 GCF_040680995.1 Kitasatospora sp. NPDC051914 | reverse complement strand
GGGGCCGCACCCCCTGGTGCGGCCCCACCGGGCCGAGCCACCACCGCACGATCGGAAACCCCAACGCCATGGCCCACACCCCTCGTCCGAAGGCCCGGCTGCTCGGCGCGGCCGCCCTGGCCCTGTCCGGCGCCCTCGCGCTCACCGCCTGCTCCTCCTCCGCCGGCAACGGCACCGGCGCGGCGACGGTCCGCAAGGAGAGCAGCGGCTCCGCCTACCAGGGCAGTGTGCTGAGCAAGCACTTCGACAAGCCCGACCTGGTGCTGACCGACACCTCCGGCCGACCGTTCGACCTGCGCAAGCAGACCGCCGGCCGGTCCGTGGTGCTGTTCTTCGGCTACACCAGCTGCCCCGACGTCTGCCCCACCACGATGGGCGACATCGGAGTGGCGATGTCGAAGCTGTCCGCGGAGGAGCAGAAGAAGATCGACGTCGTGTTCGTGTCCACCGACCCCGAGCGGGACACGCCGAAGGTGCTGCGCACCTGGCTGGACTCGATGGGCAGCGGCTTCATCGGCCTCACCGGCGACCTCGCCAAGGTGAAGGCCGCCGCCCGGACGGTGGGCGTCGCGGTGCAGGACCCGGTGGTCAACGCGGACGGCACCGTCACCTCCGCGCACGGCGCCCAGGTGCTGGCCTTCATGCCCTCCGACGACAAGGCGCACGTGCTGTGGATGGGCAGCAGCACCGTCCAGACCTACACCCACGACCTGGCGCTGCTCGCCCAGGGGGTGCCGGCATGAGCCGCGCCTTCCGCCGCTCGGCGCTGATCGGCGCGGGTCTCGCCACCGTGCTGACCGCCGGGACGATACTCGTGGCGTGCGGGACGGGGACCGACGGCGGGCGCGCCGAGCTCAGCATCAGGGACGGCTACGTCCCGCTGCCCGCCCTGCCCGGCGGCATGGGCGCCGGTTACCTCACCGTGCACAACGACGGCGGGACGGCCGACCGGCTGGTCGCGGTGACCAGCCCGGACGCCGGGTCCGTCACCATGCACACCTCCGGCGAGTCGTCGATGACCGCGGTCGACGGCTTCCAGGTGCCGGCGCACGGCGAGCTGGAACTGGCCCGTGGCGGCCACCACCTCATGATCATGGGATGGCAGAAGCAGCCCGCCGTGGGCGACGAACTCGAACTGGACCTCACCTTCGCCAAGAGCGGCACCATCACCGTCACCGTGCCGGTGAAGCCGCTCACCTACCGGCCCGGGAGCTGACGCACATGCTGAGGAGAGTCGCGGCACTGCTGGCCGTGCTGGCGGCGGCCGCCGCGGTGCTGCTGGGCAGCGCCGGCACCGCCGCCGCGCACGCCACGCTGGTCTCCACCGACCCCGCGCAGGGCTCGGTCGCCGCCACCGCGCCCGCCGCCGTCACGCTCACCTTCAGCGAGGGGGTCTCGCTCACCGCCGACTCGGTGCGGGTCCTCGACCCGGCCGGGAAGCAGGTGGACAACGGCGACGCGAGCCACGTCGACGGCAAGGACGCCAGCGCCCGGGTGACGCTGCGCCCCGGCATCGGCAACGGCACCTACACCGTGGCCTGGCGGGCGGTCTCCGAGGACTCCCACCCGGTCGGCGGGGCGTTCACCTTCTCGATCGGCGCTCCGTCCGACACCAGCGTCTCCGCCTCCTCGGTACAGGGCGCCGAGCCGGACGCGGTGGTCGCCGCCGCGTACGGCACCGCCCGCACCGTCGCTTACGCGGCGTTCGCGCTGCTGGTGGGCTCCGTCGCGTTCGTGCTGATCTGCTGGCCGCGCGGTGCCGCCGCGCACCCCGTGCAGCGCCTGATGATGACCGGCTGGATCGCCCTGCTGGTGTCGACCGTCGCGGTGCTGCTGCTGCGCGGCCCGTACGAGCGCGGCACCGGGATCTCGCAGGCCTTCGACCTCTCACTGGTGCGGGCCACCCTGGACGAGCGGATCGGCACGGCGCTCGCCGCCCGGCTGCTGCTGCTCGCTGCCGGCGGCGTCTTCCTGTCGCTGCTGGTCGGCCAGCTCGGGCAGGAACGCGGCACGGAGCCTGCGGCCGACGCCGAGGACGACGCTCCGGAGGAGGGCGGCTCCGCGGTGGCCGGCACGCCGGACGGCGAGGAGGCCGAGCTGCGCGCCCTGGAACGGCGGGCGGCCGAGCGGCCGTTGCGCGACGCCCGGCTGGGCCTGGGGGTGGCCGGCGCGGTGCTCGCCGTCGCACTGAGCGCGACCTGGGTCGGGGCGGACCACTCCTCCGTCGGCATCCAGGTGCCGCTGGCGCTGCCCATGGCGGCCCTGCACCTGCTGGCGATGGCGCTCTGGCTGGGCGGCCTGGCCACCCTGCTGGTGGGGCTGCGGCACGGGGTGCCGACCGCGGCGGTCGAGCTGTTCTCCAAGCTGGCGCTGGCCGCCGTGACCGTGCTGACGGTGACCGGTGTCTACCAGTCCTGGCGCGGTCTCGGCAGCTGGAGCGCCCTGGTCGACACCGAGTACGGGCGGCTGCTGCTGATCAAGACCGGGTTGGTGGCGGCGATGGTCGGCCTGGCCTGGATCTCCCGCGCCTGGGTCGCCCGGCTGCGGACGGCCGGCGCCGAGGAGCCCGCGGCGGAGTCGGTGGCCGACGAGGCGGTGCAGGCCCCCGTGGGGACGAAGAAGAACGCGGCCGGGGGCGGTGCCGACCCGGCACGGCAGGCCCAGCTGGCCCGCCAGCAGGCCGCCCGCGACCGGGCGGCCGAGCGGCGCGTCCGCGACGGGGGCCCGGCCAGGTCCGGGCTGCGGCGGACGGTGCTGGTGGAGTCCGCGGTCGCGGTCGCCGTACTGGTGGTGACCACCATGCTGACCAACTCGCCGCCCGGCCGGGTGGCCGAGGCGGTCGCCGCGACCTCGCAGTCCCCGGCGGCGCCCGGGGCGTCCACCGTGCCCGGCCGGACGGTGGAACTGAAGCTGCCGTACGACACCGGCGGCCGCACGCCGGGCGCCAAGGGCACCGCGACGGTGACCGTCAACCCGGTCGCCACCGGCCCGAACGAGGTGCAGCTGAAGCTGGACGACTCCTCGGGCAAGCCGGTCGAGGTGCCGGAGGTGCAGCTCGCCTTCACCCTGCCCGACCGCGACCTCGGCCCGCTGCCGGTGACGCTGGCCGCACAGGGCACCGGGCGCTGGACGGGGACCGCGCAGCTGCCGCTGGCCGGGAACTGGGTGGTGTCCGTGACGGTGCGGTCCTCGGACATCGACCAGGTGACGGCGACCGAGCAGCTGAAGGTCGGCTGAGCGCGTCCCCGGGCCGTGGCGGACGGCCGGAAGTGCCGGAGGGCACTCGGTGACATGCCCGGCCGGGGCGGCGACCAGTGGGCGGAACGGTGTCCGGACGGGCGCCGCGAGTGACTATGGTGGCAGGCCGAGTCCTGCTCAGCACCACCCTTGCGTTACGGAGGCGGCATGTCGGCGACCCGCTACACCTATCTCGGGCCGGAGGGCACGTTCACCGAGGCCGCGCTGCGCACGCTGCCCGAGGCGGCGACCCGCGAGCTCGTGCCGCTCGCCTCCGTCCCGGCGGCGCTGGACGCGGTGCGGGCGGGCGAGGCCGCCGGCGCGTTCGTACCGGTGGAGAACTCGGTGGAGGGCGCCGTCACGGCGACCAGCGACGAGCTGGCCTCCGGCGCACCGCTGATGATCTACCGCGAGGTGCTGCTGCCGATCACCTTCGCGCTGCTGGTGCGGCCGGGCACCTCGCTCGCCGACATCAAGACCGTCACCAGCCACCCGGTGGCGCAGCCGCAGGTGCGGCGCTGGCTCGCGACGAACCTGCCGGACGCCCAGTGGGAGTCGGCGGCGTCCAACGCGGACGGCGCCCGGCTGGTCCAGGAGGGCCGCTTCGACGGCGCGTTCGCCGGGGAGTTCGCGGCCGCGCTGTACGGGCTGGAGCCGCTGGTGAGCGACATCCACGACGCGGCGAACGCGACCACCCGCTTCCTGCTGGTGGGGCGGCCGGGCCGGGTGTCCTCGCCGACCGGCCTGGACAAGACCTCGATGGTGGTGTGGCTGCCGGACGACCACCCGGGTGCGCTGCTGGAGCTGCTGCAGGAGTTCGCGGTGCGCGGCATCAACCTGATGCGGATCGAGTCCCGGCCCACCGGTGAGGGCATGGGCAATTACTGCTTCCTCATCGACTGCGAGGGGCACCTGAGCGAGCGGCGGGTGAGCGAGGCGCTGATGGGCCTCAAGCGGATCTGCCCGCAGGTGCGTTTCCTGGGCTCGTACCCGCGGGCCGACAAGGGTTCGCAGCGGCCGGTGCGGCCGGGCACCTCGGACGCGGACTTCTCGGAGGCGGCGGACTGGCTGTCCCGCTGCCTGGACGGCCGCGGGGAGCTCTGACCGTTTCCGGTCGGTCGGTCGGCCGGCCGACCGGGCGGCCGTTCATCCACAGGCGGGGCGCTTCGTCCACAGGCTGTGCGGGGCTGTGGTTATCCACAGGATCGGGGTCGAGTCGACAAAACGGTATAGCCATAGCCTGAACTGGTCAGATCATCACACTTGGCCTCAGAGACGACTCATCGGACCAGAGTCACCCTTCAGGCAGCAAATCACCCGTTCGAGCGAGCAAAATGCCTCACCCGAGAAGGCTCATCGAGGTTTCAAACCCCAATTCCTCTGCGAATCGAGGCGCGCGCCCCTGCTTTCGCTTCGTCCACAGGGCCGGGGCGGGGCCTGTGGACAAACTCACGCCGAGCGGGTTTCCCACAGGGGTTATCCACAGGATCGAGGGAGTTATCCCCAGGGCGTCCGCCGCTCTCCACAGCCTCCGGCGCGCCCCCGCAGCGGCAGAACCCTGCCGGGACCGCAGAATCCCGGACAGGAATGGACATAGTGGGCGGGATTGCGATCGGCTCCGAAAGCAGTGAATCACACGCGCGGGTTCCGGCGGGGCAACCGCCGCGGGCGCTGCGCCGACCCGCGCGAAACCCGCGGAAACCGGTTCCGGTCCGGGGCCCGCTCACCGGTAGGCTTGGCCCGTGATTGACCTTCGCCTGCTCCGTGAGGACCCCGACCGAGTGCGCGCCTCGCAGCGCGTCCGTGGTGAGGACGTCGACATCGTCGACGCCCTCCTCTCCGCCGACGAGCGGCGCCGGTCCTCGGGCAGCCGCTTCGACGAGCTCCGCAACGAGCAGAAGACCCTCGGCAAGCAGGTCGCCAAGGCCCAGGGCGAGGAGAAGGCCGCGCTGCTCCAGCGCACCAAGGACCTCGCCGCCGAGGTGAAGGCCGCCGACGCGGAGCAGAACGAGGCCAAGGAGGAGGCCGACCGCCTGCTCCGCTCGCTCGCCAACCTCATCGACCCGGCCGCGCCGGTCGGCGGCGAGGAGGACTTCGTCACGCTGGAGGAGGTCGGCACCCCGCGCGACTTCGCCGCCGAGGGCTTCGAGCCCCGCGACCACGTCGAGCTCGGCCAGATCCTGGGCGCGATCGACACCGAGCGCGGCGCCAAGGTCGCCGGCGCCCGCTCCTACTACCTGACCGGCGTCGGCGCGCTGCTGGAGCTCGCCCTGGTCAACATGGCGATGGCGCAGGCCACCGCGGCCGGCTTCACCGCCATGATCACCCCTGCCCTGGTCCGCCCGGCCGCCATGGACGGCACCGGCTTCCTCGGCCAGGCCGCCGAGAACGTGTACTACCTCCCCGAGGAGGAGCGCTACCTCGTCGGCACCAGCGAGGTCCCGCTCGCGGCGTACCACATGGACGAGATCCTGGACGCCGACCAGCTGCCGCTGCGCTACGCCGGTTTCTCCTCCTGCTTCCGCCGCGAGGCCGGCACCTACGGCAAGGACACCCGCGGCATCATCCGCGTGCACCAGTTCGAGAAGGTGGAGATGTTCGTCTTCACCACGCCGGAGGAGGCCGAGGCGGAGCACCGCCGCCTGCTCCAGTGGGAGAAGGACTTCCTCAACGCGCTGGAGCTGCCCTACCGGGTGATCGACGTCGCCTCCGGCGACCTCGGCGCCTCCGCCGCCCGCAAGTTCGACATCGAGGCGTGGATCCCCACCCAGGGCAAGTACCGCGAGGTCACCTCGACCTCCAACACCACCGAGTACCAGTCGCGCCGGCTCGCCATCCGGGTCCGCGAGGAGGGCAAGGTGCGCCCGCTGGCCACGCTGAACGGCACGCTCGTCGCCGTCCCGCGCACCATCGTGGCGATCCTGGAGAACCACCAGCAGGCCGACGGCTCGGTGGTCGTCCCCGAGGCGCTCCGCCCGTTCCTCGGCGGCCGTGCGGTGATCGAGCCCGTCGCCAAGTGAGTACCGCCCCCGGTGGCGGCCTGCCGTACCGGCTGGTCGCCACCGACCTCGACGGCACCCTGCTCACCTCCGCCGAGACGGTGACCGAGCGGACGCGCACCGCCCTCGCCGGGGCGGTCGCGGCCGGGGCGCAGCACATCATCGTGACCGGCCGCTCGGCGGCCTGGGCCCGCCCGGTGTTCGACCAGATCGGCTACGCCGGCATAGCGGTCTGCGGCCAGGGCGCCCAGGTGTACGACGCCGGTGCGCACCGCCTGCTGACCTCGCTCACCCTGGACCGGCGGGTGGCCGCGCTGGCGCTGGCCAAGATCGAGGCGGAGACCGGCACGCTCGCGGTGGCCGCCAACCAGGACGGGCTGGACGGCCAGGTGCTGGCCGGGCCCGGCTTCCGGCTGCAGATCGGCACCGAGCTGCCGGTCGTACGGGTGGCCGCGGACGAGCTGCTGACCGGCCCGCTCGCCAAGCTCTACATCCAGCACCCCACCCTCTCCGACGACGAGCTGGCCGACGCCGCCCTGCGGGTGGCCGGAGACCTGGTCGGCGTGGTGATGGCCGGGCCGGGTGTGGTCGAGCTGCTGCCGCCCGGGCTGTCCAAGGCGACCGGGCTCGCGGTGGCGGCGCTGCGCCTCGGGGTGAAGCGCACCGAGACGATCGCCTTCGGCGACATGCCGAACGACCTGCCGATGTTCGCCTGGGCCGCGTACGGCGTGGCGATGGCGGGCGCGCACGAGCAGCTGCGCGCGGTGGCCGACGAGGTGACGGCCGGCAACGACGAGGACGGCGTGGCCCTGGTGCTGGAGCGGGTCTTCCGCCTGGGCTGAGCGCCCCTTCGGCCGACGGCACCCGGCGGCCGACGCACCGGGCGGCGGTCGGGCCGGAACCGTCCGACCCGGCCGCCGCCGGCGGTCAGCCGTACGAGACGTTGGAGCAGGGGTCGTCGTCCGCGGAGCGGGCCTCGTTGGCGACGCTGGACGGCAGGGCGGTGGGCACCGCACCGGCCGAGCCGGCCGCGGCGCCGGAGGCGTAGTCCATGCCGAGGACCAGGCTGATGCCGGCCTTGGTGGAGGACTGCAGGGTGGCGCCGGGGAAGAGCTGGGCGACCAGCTGGGCGTTGGCCTTCTCGCCGGGGCCGTACTGGACGAGCGTGGTCTCGTGGTTCTGCGCCGCCGCATTGCCCCGGCTGGTGACGGTGAAGCCGGAGCCGGTGAGGGTGGCGGCCGCCTTGGTGGTGAGGCCGCTGGTCAGGGTGCCGTTGTAGACGCCGAGCCTGATGCCCGCGCCGTTGACCGCGACCGGGGTCGGGCTGGGGCTCGGGGCCGCGGAGGCACTCGCACCGGCGCCCGCGCTGGCGTCCTGGCCGTCCAGGGTGCGGTCGGCCTTGAGGGCCTGCCACAGGGTGTCGACGTCGGGGTGGACGAGGTCGATCCGCGAGCCGGAGAACTTCCAGGGCGTGGTCAGGAACTTGATGTTGTGGAGGTCGATGTCCTTCATCTGCGTGGCGAAGGAGATCAGCTTGGTCGGCGAGTTCAGCCCGGGGTCGACGATCATCGACTTGGTGGCGGCGTCGGCGAGCGGCAGCAGCGTGGTCGGGTCCATGCCCTTGCTCTTGACGCTCTTGATGAGCGAGGCCATGAAGGCCTGCTGACGCTTCATCCGGCCCACGTCGGAGCCGTCGCCGATGCCGTGCCGCAGCCGGACGTAGTCGAGCGCGGCCTTGCCCTGGACCTTCTGCTCGCCCTTGGGGTAGAGCTGCTTGCCCTTCTTGCCGAGGTTGGGGTTGAGGTCCCCCTCGTAGATGGCGTTCGGGAGGCAGACGTTGACGCCGCCGACCGCCGCGGTCATCGCGGAGAAGCCCTCGAAGTTGATCACCATGGTGTGGTCGACGCGTATGTTCGTGAGCGCCTCGACCGTGTTCTGGGTGCAGGCGGGGTTGCCCTCCTCGGTGTTGCCGGTCGAGAAGGCGCTGTTGAACATGACGTCGGACTTCTTCTTCGTCCAGCTGCCGTCCGGCAGCTTGCACGGAGGGATGTCGACCAGGGCGTCGCGGGGGAAGGAGACGCCGACGGCGTGCTTGTGGTCGGCGTAGACGTGCAGCAGGATCGTGGTGTCCGAGCGCGCGCCGCCGTCCTCGCCGCCGCCGAGGCTCTTGTTGTCGCCGCTGCGCGAGTCGGAGCCGATCAGCAGGACGTTGATCGGGGTGTGGCCGTTGGCGTCGGGGGTGGCGGCGTCCGGGCGGTTCTTGCTCAGGCCGTCGCCGTCGAACGCCTTGATGTTGCCGCTGAACTTCAGGTAGAGCGCGCCGCCCGCGGCGGTGACCAGGGCGAGCGTGGTCACCGCGACCCAGACCACGGCCTTCTTCCGCCCGCGGGGTTTCTTCCGGGCGCGTCTGGCCTCGGCCCGGCTGCCGGGCCCGCCGTCGTCACCGCCGCGGCCCTGCTGGGCGCGGCGGGCCTCGGCTCGCCCGCCCTGGCGGGGTACCGGGCGCTCCGACTCGTCGCCGCGGCGCGGGCGCGGGGGCTCGTCGCCGCGGCGCGGGCGCGGGGCGGCGGGGCGGCGCTGGGGCGCGGAGAAGTACGCGTCGTCGCGCTGCGGGGCGTCGCGGCGGTAGCCGTCCTGGTAGGAGGCATCGTCGTGCCACCAGCCGGCGTCATGTTCCGACGCCCCCGCCCTCTGGCCTGACATTCGTACACCTTCCACCGGCGCAGCCAAACACACGACCGCAGCAGGGCACCGTGGTGGGGTACTGCCGCGTGAGCTTCTGCGGAGCATATAAAGGCATCAATGAAGAGTCACGGCCCGGGCCGCCGATTGCACAATCGGACAAGCCCGGTGTGCGGCTCTCGAAGGAGATGCGACGAACTCGGGAGTAGCCGATTCTAGGTCGGTTGCCGGTGCAGTCCAGTTGTAGGATGACTGGGCAAGCCGACCTCTGCGCTCGGAAGGGAGCCGCCATGCCCGGTCGTACCGACGGTCTGCACGCCGCCGGCCGCCGTTCCCTGGTGGACGAGACCATCGAGCAGCTGCGCGAGCAGCTCGGCGCGGGTGCCTGGGCGGTCGGCGAGCGCATCCCCACCGAGCACGAGCTCGCCGAGCGGCTGCAGGTCGGCCGGAACACCGTGCGCGAGGCCATCCGGGTGCTGGTGCACGCCGGCATGCTGGTCTCCCGGCAGGGCGAGGGCACCTTCGTCCGCTCCACCAGCGACCCGGCCGCGGTGCTGCGCGGCGTGCAGCGCTCCGGCGTCCGCGACGTCCTGGAGGTGCGGGCCGCGCTGGAGGCCGAGGCGGCCCGGCTGGCCGCCGTCCGGCACACCCCGGAGGACATCGCCCGGATGCGGGCCGCGCTCGCCCGCGAGGCCGAGGTGATGGCCGCCCACCCGGAGCGGGCCGGCCGCGAGGCCACCGTCGAGCACGACCTCGAGTTCCACACCGCGGTGGTGGACGCCGCGCACAACCCGGCCCTGGCCGAGCTCTACCGCTACTTCGGCGCCTCGGTGCGCGAGGCGATGCGGACCGCGTTCGGTGACCACGAGATGCCCGAGATCTCCCTGGAGACCCACCGGGCGCTGGTCGACGCGGTGGAGAGCGGGGACCCGGACCGTGCCGAGGCGGCCTGTCGCGCACTGCTGGCGGGGCCGACGGCCGCCGTCGAGCAGCTGATCGCCGCCATCGCGGCCCGGAAGTGACGACGGGCCCGCCCCCGTCCCCCTTCCTGACGCCCCGACGCACCGAACCCGAGAGAGCCCACGCAACCATGGCGGTCACCCGTACTCCGCAGCCCGTCGCCACCCAGGTGGTCCGTACCCGCACCGCCCTCGCGCACCCCGCACTGATGCTCGTCGGCATCCTGCTCGTCGCGCTCAACATGCGGGCCTGCCTGGCGGCGATCTCCCCCATGGTCGGCGAGATCCAGCGGACGCTCGGGCTGTCGGCCACCGCGAGCGGCCTGATCACCACCGTGCCGGTGCTGTTCCAGGGCGTCGGGGCGCCGCTCACCCCGCGGCTGACCCGCCGCTTCGGCGCCGAGCGGGTGGTGCTCGGCGCGGTGCTCACCCTCGGCGCGGGCGTGCTGCTGAGGGTGCTACCCTCGGCGGCCGCGCTGTACGCCGGGTGCGTGGTGATCGGCGTGGCGATCGCCGTCCTGAACGTCTCCATGCCGGGCCTGGTCAAGCGGGAGTTCCCGCACCGGGCGGCCGCGATGACCGGCGTCTACTCCACCACCATGCTGGTCGGCGCCACCCTGGCGGCCGGGGTGTCCGTCCCGCTGGAGCACGCGCTGGGCGGCGGCTGGCGGGCCTCGCTGGGCGCCTGGTCGGTGCTGGCCGTGGTCGCGGCCGTCGCATGGCTGCCGCAGCTGCTGAACTCCCGCCGCCCGCAGGCCCCTGCCGTGCCGGCGCCGGCCGCCGCGGCCGCGAAGGGCGCGGGCCCCTGGCGCTCGGCGACGGCCTGGCAGATCAGCGCCTTCATGGGGATCTCGTCGCTGCTGGTGTACAGCCTGGTCGCCTGGATGCCCACCGTGCTCGCCGACCACGGCATGGACCGCGGCGAGGCCGGCCTGGTCTTCGCCTTCTCCAACCTGGTGCAGGTGGCCGGGGCGTTCCTGGTGCCGCTGATCGCCGGCCGGATGACCCGGCAGCGGGCCCTCGCCGTGACGATGGCCGGGCTGAACGCGGCCGGGATCGCGGTGCTGCTGCTCGCCCCGGTCTCCGGCGCCTGGGGGGCGGCGGCCGTCCTCGGGGTGGCCCAGGGCGGCTCGCTGGGGCTGGCGCTGGCCTTCATCGTCCTGCGCACCGACAGTGCGGCCGGCGCGGCCGGGCTGAGCGGGATGTCCCAGGCGGTCGGCTACCTGGTGGCCGCGGCCGGGCCGGTCGGCGCGGGTGCGCTGCGCCAGCTGACCGGCGGCTGGACGGTGCCGCTCGCCCTGCTGCTGGTGCTGGCCGCGGCAGCCGGTGCGGCGGGCTGGGGAGCGGGCCGGAACACCACCGTCCGCTGACGGGGCACCGAGGAGACGACGGCCGCGGGGCGGGAGGTACGGTGCCGTACCCCCCGCCCCGCGGCGGTCCCGAGCCCCCTCGGGCGGCTACTCCTCGCCGGCCAGGGTGAGGCCGCCGAGCCGGACGGCGGCCAGCACCGTCGCTGCGACGGCGACCAGTGCGAGCATCGGAGCGGCCACCTCCAGGGCGACGTCCGCGGCGATCGCGCCCTCGACGGCCAGCGGCTTGGCCACCGCCAGGCCCCACTGCTGGACGCTCAGCGTGCGGGCGCCGGGCACGAAGTTGCCGACCAGGCTCTCCCAGACCAGCGCGTAGCCGAGGCCGGCCACCACCGCATGCTTGGTGACCACGCCGAGCAGCAGGAAGAGCGCGCTGTACGCGGCGCCGGAGACCAGGGCGCCCACGGTGTACGCGACGGCCACGCCGTCCCGGGTGCCGCACAGCAGCAGGCCGGCGACCAGGATCGGCAGGGCCGAGAGCAGCCAGGTCGCGAAGACCGCGACCGCCAGCTTGGTGGTGACGATCGAGTGCCGCGGCAGCGGCTTGGACAGCAGGTAGACGATCGAGCCGTCCTCGATCTCGGTGGCGATCACGCCCGTGCCGACGACCAGCGAGAGGATCGGCAGCAGGGTGCCGAGGCCGAGCCGGCCGACGACGGTGGCGGCGAGGTCCTCCGGGGTGTCGGCGGTCAGCCGGGCGATCACGGCGACGAGCAGCAGCAGGGCGGGGACGACCAGCAGCAGGATGCCGCGGCGGCGCCCCAGCAGGCCGCGCGCGGTCAGCCTGGCGACGGTCACGTTCACGGTTCGGCCTTCCTTCGGGCGTGGTTCGGGGGTGGTCAGGAGTGGTCGGGAGTGGTCGGGAGTCGGCTCAGGAAGCGACGAGGTAGGAGAAGACGCTCTCCAGCGACTCGTCGGCCGGGGACACGGTGTACAGGCGGATGCCGGCGTCCCGGGCGACCCGGGGGAGCAGGGTGGTGAAGCCCTGGAAGTCGACCGCCTGGATGCGCAGGGCGCGCTCCTGCCCGTCGAACTCGATGCCGGTGGTGGAGCCGTCCGCGATCAGGGCGGCGGCCAGCCGGCGGTCGTCGCTGGAGCGGACGAGGTAGCGGTGCGGGCGGTTGGTCATCAGCCGCCGGATCTTGCGGAAGTCGCCGGAGGCGGCGTGCCGCCCGGCCACCACGACCTCGATGTGCCGGGCGAGCTGCTCGACCTCCTCCAGGATGTGCGAGGAGAACAGCACGGTGCGGCCCTCGGCGCCGAAGCGGCGCAGCAGCTCCATCAGCTGGAGCCGCTGGCGCGGGTCCATGCCGTTGAACGGCTCGTCGAGCAGCAGCACGGCCGGGTCGTGGACGAGCGCGGAGGCCATCTTGACCCGCTGCTTCATGCCCTTGGAGTAGGTGCCGGTCTTGCGGTCCTGGGCGTACTCCATCTCGACCAGGGCGAGGGCGCGGCGGGCGGCCGCGGCCGGGTCGGCGAGGCCGTGCAGCTCGGCGTTGGCGAGGACGAACTCCCAGCTGGTCAGGTAGTCGTACATCGACTCGCGCTCGGGGACGAGCCCGATCGCCCGGTACGCCTCCTGATTGCGCCAGATCGGCACGCCGTCCAGCGCGACCTCGCCGGCGGACGGCGGCAGGAAGCCGCTCATCATGTGGATGAGGGTGGACTTGCCGGCGCCGTTCGGGCCGAGCAGGCCGGTGACGCCGGGCCCGATCTGCATCGAGACGTCGTTGACGGCGACGACGTTGCCGAACCAGCGGGAGACCCGGTCGATGGTGATGACTGCCATGGCGAGCTCTCAGATCTTCCGGTAGCGGCGGTCGGTGAACCAGTAGCAGGCGACGGTGAGCAGCACGATCTCCGCGCCGAAGAGCACGGCGGCACCGGCGCCGGGGGCGTGCACCACGCGCGAGTTGGCGACCAGGCCGAAGACCTGGTTGGTGAAGCCCTGGACGAGCCAGCTCGGGGAGAGCATCGCGGCCCAGTTGGCCTTCTCCGGGACGTCGGCGTAGTCGCCGCCGCCCAGCGCGTAGACGATCAGGGCGATGCCGCTGCTGACCACCATCACGCCCATGATCGAGGCGACGCCGAAGCCGCGGCGCGGGGTGCAGGCGGCGATCAGCAGGCCGATCGAGGAACCCACCACCGCGTACAGCAGTGCGGCGGCCAGGCCGAAGAACAGGTGGCCGGTGTGGTGGCCGAAGTCCTGGCGGCCGAGCAGCGAGCCGAGGTACAGCACCAGCAGCGGCGCCGCCATGACGATCATCATCGCGCTGATCATCGCGGCGAACTTCGCCCGCACGTAGTCGGCGCGGGTGATCGGGCGGGAGAAGTACAGCGGGACGGTGTTGTGGCGGAGGTCCCTGGAGAGCAGCACCGGCGCCTGGGCGGCCAGGAAGATCCAGGTCAGCATGCCGGTGGCGTCGAGGAACTCGGTGTAGTCCAGGATCGGCTTCTCGATCTTCATGACGATCTGGACGGCCGCCACGACGACGGCGATCATCAGCGGAATCGCCAGGACGATCATGGGCAGCACCTTGGAGCGCCCGGAGCGGCCGAGCCCGAAGGCGGCGCGCAGGCTCTGCTCGAACAGCGAGCGGGTGGCGTAGCCGCGGCCGAGCCGGGGCCCCTCGTACCGGCGGTAGCCGATGTTGTGGATCACGCCGCCGTCGGCGGCGGTGCGGGCGTCAGGAGACGGCTGCATCTGCGGGACCTCCCGTCCGCTCGGTGCCGTGCGCGGGCCGGGTGAAGATCTCGGCGACCCGGTGCCGGCGCTGTTCCAGGCGCACCAGACCGAGCCCGAGACCGGCCACGGTGTCGCGGACGGTGTCGTAGGTGCTCTCGTCCTTGATCTCGACGAGCAGGATGCGGGAGCCGTCGGTGCCGACGGTCAGCCCGGCGGCGGCCAGCCGCTCGCGGACGGCGGCGTCCGGGTCGGCGATCTCGTCCTGCGGGTGGTCGGTGACCTCGACCGCGAGGAGCTGGGTGGCCTCGGTGAAGGAGGCGGTGGAGGAGGAGCGCAGCAGCCGGCCGCCGTCGATGACGACCAGGTGGTCGCAGGTGCGCTCCAGCTCGCCGAGCAGGTGGGTGGTGACCAGCACGGAGATGCCGAAGTCGGTGTACACCCGGCGGATCAGGCCCAGCATGTCGTCGCGGCCGACCGGGTCGAGGCCGTTGGTCGGCTCGTCGAGCAGCACCAGCTGCGGGTCGTGGACGAGTGCCTGGGCGAGCTTGACCCGCTGCTTCATGCCGGTCGAGTAGCCGCCCATCGGGCGGTACCGCTCCTCGTAGAGGCCGACGTGGCGCAGGATGTCGGCGGTGCGTTCGCGGGCCGCGGCGGCCGGCAGGCCGGACATCCGCGCCATGTGCACCACGAACTCCGTCGCGGAGACGTCGGGCGGCAGGCAGTCGTGCTCGGGCATGTAGCCGACGCGCTCGCGGATCGCGGCGCCCTCGGTGGCGATGTCCAGGCCGAGCACGCGGCCGGTGCCTGAGGTCGCCGGGGAGAGCCCGAGCAGGATCTTGATGAGGGTGGACTTGCCCGCACCGTTGGCGCCCACCAGGCCGACCACCCCGGGCTGCACCTCTACGGTCAGCTGGTCGAGGGCGGTGACCCGCGGGAACCTCTTGGTGAGGCCGTCCGTTGCGATGACAGTGGACACGTCCCTCAACGTAGTGGTGCCGCGCCCGCACGGGAATGAGCTGGGATGACGAGCCCGCCCTGATCCTTCGGGATGACGCGGAGGGGGCGTCCCCTAGGGGTCGCCCCCTCCGCACGACCGGGGCCCGGACGGCGCCGGGGCGGTTCGTCAGCGCAGCATCTGCGACTGCAGCAGCGCGACCTGACGGTAGGCCTGGACGGCGACCCCGTCCGGGTTGGTCATCACGATGCCGGCGACCACGTCGCCCTGCTGCAGGTACGCCGCCCGGGCGGTCGGCCCGTTCTTCGCCTTCTGGTCGCCCGCCTGCGTGGTGAGCATCGACGTGGGGAGCGACGGGTCGACCTCGACGTCGGCGCTGTGCAGCGCGGGGACGCCCTTCGGCTCGGACCAGCCGATCTCGCCGAACAGCCCGTGCGCCTCGTTCTGCGAGCCGAACCGGAACAGCCAGATGTCGGTGCGGGTGCCGTCGGCCGCCGTCCAGGTCCGGCGGGTGGCGGCACGGCAGGCGTACTCGGCCATTGCCGCGTCGAGCCTGGCCCGGGCGCCGTCGCCCGCGGCGTAGTCGGTGCACGCCAGCCACGGCACACCGGCCGCGGCTGCGCTCGCACCGCTCGGCGCGGCGCCGGCCGCGGCGGGGCTCGCGGCCTTGCCCGTCGCCGTCGGCTGTTCGAGCACGGCTCCCCGGGGCGGCGGCAGCAGCAGCCCGCGCAGGTCGGCGTAGTGCCGACCTGCGGCGGCCACCTGCCCCGGGTCGGGCTTGCCCGAGGGCAGCTGGGGGAGCGTCAGCGGCGGGAAGGCGTACCGGCCGTCCCCGGGGGTGGCCAGGCCGGGGATGTCGGTGCGGTCCGGCGCGGTGACGGCCAGCGCCGCGGCCGTACCGGACAGCAGCAGGACCAGTGCGACCGCGCCCCAACGCAGCAGGGCGGCGCGGGTGCGGCGGCGGTCGGAGGCGGCGGCCTCCAGCAGCTCCGGGGCAGGGCTCCAGGCGTCGCCGGCCACCGCGGGCGGCCCCGGCTGCTCGGGCCCGGGCTGCGGCGGCACGGCGGCGGCCGGGGGCGCTGCGAGGACCTCCGGCGCCGCGGTGGGAGCGGCCGGGGGTGCCGCCGGGGGCACGTGGCCGGTGGTGTCGGTCATGCGGACGCTCCGGGGATGGCCAGCCGGTCGAGCTGCTGGGCGAAGAGGGGGACGATCCGGTCCTTCGGCAGCGGGGCGATGCCCTCGACGTGGAGCACCACCCGCAGGTCGCCGAGCGCGGCCGAGCACTCCAGCTCGTCGATCTCCGCGCCCGGGGCGAGGTCCGGCAGGTAGCAATGCGCCTCGGGGTGGCCGGGGATCGGCGGTCCGACCCGGAACAGGCCGGAGTCCGACCCCAGCGCGGCGACCCAGGCGTCGTGCGCCTTGACCGCGGCCTGGTGGTACTGCAGCAGCCAGACGGTGGCCTGCATGCTGCCGTCCTCGGCCGCGAAGCTGCGGACACCGCCGCCCTTCAGCGGGATCTCCTGCCAGGCCTTGCGGACGGCGTCCTGCAGCTTGGCGGGCAGGCCGCGGACCTCGTCCTCCACCCATGCCTTGCGCTGGGCCTCGGTCAGCTCGGTGTCGTTGCCGAACGCGCCCGAGTCCGCACCGAGCCGGAAGCCGGCGGGCACCGGCAGCAGCAGGTCGCGCATCGAGCCGAAGTGGGTGCCGTTCTGCTGCGCGCCGAAGGCCGGGCCCGCCGAGGCGGTCGGCGCGCCGGACGGCTGCGCGGTCGCGGCCGCGGGCGCCGGGGAGTCGTCGAAGCCGACCTCCAGGATGCCGAGGCCGATGCCCACGCCGAGCAGCGCGGCGGCGGCCACGGAGGCGGCGGCACGGACGGCGAAGCCGGCCCGCCGTCCGGCCGGCCCCGGCTCGGCCGGGGCGTGCACGGCGGGCTCCGGCGCGGCCGGCCCGGGCTGCGCCGCGGGCTCGGGCTGCGCCGGAGGGCCGGCCAGGGTGGGCTCGGGCTGCGCCGCGGGCTCGGCGCCGGCCGGGTTCATGGTGGTGTCGCTCACTTCAGCCGCTCCCACTGACGCTTCGCCAGGTCCTTGATCTCGTTGGCATCGACCGGGTTCGGGGAGAAGACCGTGATCCGCATGACCACCGAGCCGCGGACGGCGGTCGCCAGGCCGTAGTAGTACTGCTCGGTGCTCTCGGCGTAGTGCGAGGCCTTCTTGGGGGCCTCGTACTGTCCGTTGACCGTGCCGTCGATCTTCCCGCCGTCCTCCGGGACGTTGATCGTGTAGGCCAGGGTCGCCGGGCCGACGTCGTCCGGCCCGAACTGGATGAGCTCGATCCGGTAGAGGACGTCGCCGCGGCGGTATGCGAGCAGCGCGTCCCGGCGGAAGTGGTACTGCATCAGGCGGCGGAACTCGCGCTCCGAATTGCCGACCAGCATCGCCTTGTCGCCGGCCCGCAGCCAGCCCGAGGCGTCGCCGAACCCGTTGTTGTCCCACTCCTGGGCACCGGCGGGCCGGTCGACGAGCAGCTTGCGCAGGTCGCCGTCGATCGCGAGCGGCTTGGGCTCGGCGGCCGCGGCGAGCGCCGGGTCGAGCGGCGCGGTCGGGTAGTGCAGGGTGTCGACGGCCAGCGGCGGCAGCGGCGTCTGCGGACGCGCGGCCTGAACGGCGTAGCCGACGCCGGCACCGAGCACCGGACCGAGCAGCACGGCGGCGAGCAGCAGCCGGGCCGTCCGCGGCGTCCGGGCGGCGGAGGAGCCGGACGGTGACGCCGCATCGGGTGCGTCGGCCGATTCGGGGATGTCGACGGGGTCGGCGTGGCCTGACGCACCGTCGGCCAAGACCGGTGCGGGCTGCGGCGGCGCGGGCTCGTCGGGCACCGGGGTCGACGGGGTCTCGGTGGTCACGGGGTGCTCCTGGTCGGAGGGGGAGGGTGCCGGGTCCGTCCCCGGCCTGGGCTCAGCCACCGGAGGCCAGCCGCTCGCGCTGGCGCTTCATGGCGTCGACCAGCAGTGCCTTGTCCGGGGTGCCCTTCACGTACACGGTGACCTCGTACTCGATGTCGCCGGAGAAGGAGACGCCGACCATCTCGCCGGTCCAGGCCTCCTGTTCGGGCTTGAGCATGATGCCCTGGGCGGCGCCGTCACCGGGGATGTCGAAGGTGTCCCCGTGCTTGAAGGTCAGCCCGGCGGCGAACTCCTTGGCCATCTGGCGGCTCTTGAAGCGCATCAGGCGGACGTACACCTCCTGCGTCCCGTCCGCGGTGCGGTAGCGGCGCTCGGCCGCGTCGTTCTTGTAGCCGTACGAGCGCAGGACCTCCGGCATCTCGGACGGGTTGCTGAACTCCTCGGAGACCTCGTCGGTGCTCAGCTTGGCGCCGTCCGGGGAGCCGTAGGACTCGGCGCCGGCCGGCAGCGGCAGCAGGAAGTAGCGGATGTCGCCGCCGTGCGTGGAACCGTCGACCGTGCCGTGCAGGGTGCTGGTCGGCACGGGTGCCGCGGAGGGCTTCGCCGTGGGCGGGGCCGCCGCGCTCGGGGACGCGGAGGCGGAGGCGCCGGAAGCCGACGCGGAGGCGGTGGCGGCGGGGGCCGCGGCCTGCGCCGTGTCGTCCGGACGGCCGACCGCCACCGTGGCGGTGGCACTGAGGGCGGTCACGGCGAACAGGCCGGCCGCCGCCAGCGCCACCGACCGCGGCGACCGGCGGACGGTGGCCGCCGCGGTGCCGCCCTCGGGGACGGTGCCGGGCTGCCCGGCGTCGGGCACCTGGTCGGCCGGGGCCTCGACGGCGGGTTCGGCAGTGGGCTCGGCGGGTGCGTGGGCGGCAGGTGCGTCGCCGGCCGCCGGCGGCACGGCAGGCTCGGGCGGCGCGTTGTCGGGCGCAGACAAGGGACTCCCCAGAAAGGCAAACGGATTGCCGCGCGCGGGCCGGACGGGTCACCCCCGGTTCGCCGACGTCCGAGCCTCTGACCACGCGTGTCCGGGAATTATGAGAGTCCGTTGCATGAGGCGACAACAGAGTTGTTCGAGACATTCCACTCGACGCCCGCACATGTCCGACACGTCGTGATCGAACCGCAACGGTACGGCAGTTCCGCCGGTGTCACTCCTCTCCGGTTCCGGGCTTCGCCGCTCCCGGTCCGGCTGCCGACGGACCGTCGGCCGGTGGGCCCGCCTGGGCGGGGACGTCGGCCTCGGGCCAGGGACGCAGACCCGCCGCGGCGGCGAGCGAGACGTCCAGGCTCTCCCGGCGGATGCGGCGGTCGATGTACAGCAGGCCGTTGGTCAGCGGGGTCAGCGGCATGGTCAGGGCGGTGGCCGCCACGAGGCCCACCGCCACGCAGAACAGCATGACCACCAGGGCGCCGAGGGACGGGGCCGTGGGCTCGCCGTACGGGTCGGCCGGGTCCTCCCCCATGGACGAGAACAGCGTCACCAGGCCGACCAGCATGAACGGGGCCAGTGCGATCTGGGCGGCGAACGAGCCGATCAGGCTGACGACGTACGGGATGCCGAAGCTGCGCCACCAGTTGCCCTCGTTCAGCCGCCAGGCGCGGCGGAGCGCCGCGAGCGCGGTGGTGTCCTCCATCACCAGCACCGGCACCTCCAGTACCAGGCGCACCTGGACGTAGACCGCACCGGCCCAGCCGGGCACGGCCAGGAGCAGCGCCACCGCCGCGGTCGGGTCGCCGTGGGTGGCGATGCCGATCAGCACCGCCGGCAGGTAGGACACCAGCACGATGCCGGTGGCGATGCCGCCGACGAGGAACTGCGAGACGACGACCCGCCACACGGCCGGCCGCGCCTCCGCCCAGATCTCCCGGCCGGACTTCCGGCGGCCGATCACCGCGTACCGGAGCACCACGGTGGCGGTGGCCGAGGACACCGCGTACAGGGCGGTCAGTGCGGCCGCCAGCACCAGGAAGGCGGCCGCCGCGACCGAGAGCAGCGCGACGAGGTCACCGGTGGCGGGCGTCTCCGTCGCGATGATCGCCCGGTACGGGCCGTCCAGCACCAGGAAGGCGACGACGGCCAGCACACCGAACACCACCAGCGAACCCAGTGCCGTCCACAGCAGCGGGACGAACAGCGCCGCCGGGTAGCGCTGCACGGTGGCGAACACGCCGGAGATGATGTCGCCGATCTTCAGCGGACGCAGCGGCACCACCCCCGGCTGCGGTGCCGGGGCCGCCTGGCCCCAGGGCACCTGCCCTCCGCCGCCGCCCGGGCCGAACTGCGGCCCCTGCCATTCACCGTGGCTGCTCATCGCCGGTCCTCTCCCCCTCGACCGCCGCAGTGCGCGGCGCGACACCGAAGCGTAGAAGGCAGGAGGGACGGTGGCCGGACGGGCCCCGGGTCAGCCCAGCTGGGCCAGGCCCTCGACGGCGATCTCCTCGAAGACGGCGAGGTCGTTCTCGAAGATCGAGTCGGGGACGGGCCAGTGCACCACCAGCTCGGTGATGCCGAGCTCCCGGTAGGTGCCGGCCCAGTCGACGAAGGCGTCCAGCGAGGCCAGCGGCTTCTCCGCGGTCGAGCCCTGCAGCAGCACCTTCTCCAGTCCGGCGACGTCGCGGCCCTGTGCCTCGCAGGCAGCGGCGAGCTTGGCCAGCTGCGCCTCGATCACCGCCGGGGCCTGGTCGACCGGCACGTCCGCCGGGCCGCGCGGGTCGCCGTAGGTGACCCAGCCCTGGCCGTGCTCGGCGGCCAGCCTCAGCCCGCGGGGGCCGGTCGCCGCCACGTAGAACGGCACGCGCGGCCGCTGCACGCAGCCGGGGATGTTCCGCGCCTCGACGGCCGAGTAGTAGCGGCCCTCGCTGGTGGTGGCGTCGCTGGTCAGCAGCTCGTCCAGCAGCGGCAGGAACTCGGCGAAGCGGTCCGCCCGCTCCTTCGGCGACCACGCCTCCTGCCCCATCGCCGTCGCGTCGTAGCCGACCCCGCCGGCCCCGATCCCGACCGTCAGCCGGCCGTCCGACACGTCGTCGACGGTCAGCAGGTCCTTGGCGAGGGTCACCGGGTGCCGGAAGTTCGGCGAGGTGACGAGCGTGCCGAGCCGCATCCGCTCGGTCGCCGCAGCGGCGGCCGTCAGGGTCGGCACCGCGCCGAACCACGGCGCGTCCCGGAAGGACCGCCACGACAGGTGGTCGTAGGTGTAGGCGGCGTGGAAGCCGAGTTCTTCGGCCCGCCGCCAGATCTTCTGCCCCTCGCCCCACCGGTGGATGGGGAGGATCACGGTACTAAGACGCATGGCCCCGACCCTACGCGTACGCCCTGCGGGCGGGCCCCGAGCCGCCACGGCGGCCGAATGCACCACGTCGTGCGCGTGCCCGTCAGTCCGCGGGTCCGGGCACCACGGGGGCGGCGAGCAGGTCCCGCATCGACTCCGCGGCGCGGACGGCCGCGTCGCCGCAGCAGTTGTTGAACAGGACGTGGACCTCGCGGGCCCGGTCGGCCATGGCGCGGATGCGGGGTGTCCAGGACGCCAGTTCTTCGGGCGTGTAGGCGTGGCGGAACCTGTCCTCCTTCGAGCCGGTCCCCCAGGCGGGGCTGCGTCCGTGGAAGCGCACGACCGCGAGCCGGCCGGAGGTCACCGGGGTGACCGGGGGTACGGACGCGGGGAGCGTCTGCACCACGTCCACGGCCACGGCGGCCATCCCCAGCTCCGCCAGCAGGTCGGCGGTGTGGGCGAAGTGCGTCTCCCGCCACCAGTCGGGATGCCGGAACTCGACGGCCACGGGCCATCCCGCGGTGCGCTCCCGGCAGCGGCGCAGGAACGCCTCCGCCGGCACGCCCGGGGCCAGCCGCGGGGGGAACTGGAAGAGGACGGTCCCCAGGCGTTCCGCCCGGCGCAGGGGCTGGAGGGCCTCGCTGAAGCGGCCCCACACCTCGTCGAGCAGTCCGGGGTCCGGCTCCGTCCGGCCGCGCTGCCGGGCGAGGGCCGGCCGCAGATCGGCGGGCAGCGATGCCGACCGGGTCGGGTGCCCGGTGAGCAACGAGAACGCCTTCACGTCGAAACGGAAACCGGCCGGCGAACGCTCCGCCCACAGGACGCCGTTGCGGGTGCTGGGCAGCCCGTAGTAGGTGGCGTCGACCTCCACCACCGGGAACTGCGCGGTGTAGTACCGCAGCCTGGCCTCCGCGCCGCGATGGCCCTCCGGGTACCAGCCACTGGCCACGAGCTCCCGGTCCGTCCATGAACACGTACCGACACGGATCTCTCCCATGCCCCGCGTCTGCCCGGTACCGCGGAACCGACGCCAGGGGTCCGGGGCCGGCTGCGGGTCCGACCCCGACCGCGGGGTCTCAGGCGGTGTAGCCCTGGAGGTCGACGACGACGTCGGTGGTACCCGCGTGGTTGTAGACCTCGATCCAGCCGTCCGCGGAGACCGGGACGAGGGCGAGGTTGGGCTTGATGTCGCCGGCACCGAAGTTGACCACGGAGGTGGCGGGTCGGGCCGCGCCGGCGGCGTAGGCGGTGAGGTAACCGGTGGCGGTGGTGCGGGCGGCGGTGAGGTTGACCAGGACGGCCCTGGCGCCCAGGGGGACTCCCGCCGTGTCGGCCACCTTGATCCGGACGGTGCCGCCCGGACCGAGGGTGCGGTTGCCGGACCGGGTGTCGAGCAACCGGGTCGGCGGCGTGGCGACGAACGGCGTCGGCCCCTGAAGCTTCGTGCCCCACCCCACGAGCACGGGGCCGCCGGCGTAGAAGCCCTGGATGTCGGCGATCAGGTGGACGCTGCCGCTGAAGTTGTACAGCGTCACCGTGCCGTCCACCGCGACCGGCACAGTCACCTGGTTGGCGACGGTCCGGCCGGCGGGAAAGTTGAGGCTGGAGGTGGTGGGCGGCAGCGAGGCCGGGGCCGCGCTCACGTAGCCGGCGACGGTCGGCTCGGTGGCCGTGAGGTTCAGGGTGACCGCCCCGGCCGTCTCCGGTACGCCGGCACGGCCGCGGACCTGGAAGCGGACGGTGCCGCCCGGCCCGACCTTGCCCGCGGGGGCGCCGGTGCCGTTGCGGGTGTCGAGGAGGCGGGTGGGCGCGACGGGCGCGACGTAGCTGCCGAAGGACTCGGTGGAGTAGTAGCCGGCGATGTCGGCGATCAACTGCACGCCCATGGAGTGGTTGTAGAACGCGATGGTGCCGTCCGGGGCGACGGGCACGACCACCGCGTTGGCGACGGTGCCGCTCGCCGGGAAGTTGAGGCTGGAGGCCTGCGGCCTGGACGTGACGCCGTCCCAGGCGGTGATGTAGCCGCCGTCGAAGGCGTTGGTGGCGGTCAGGTTGAGCAGCACGGCGGTCACCTTGCCGCCGCCCGGGACCTTGGCGGTGTTGGCGACCTGGAGCCGTCGGGTCTCGTCGGTGCGGAGGAAGCCGTCACCGCGGCGGGTGTCGAGGACGCGGAAGGGCTCCAGGGCGACGAACGCGCTGCCGACCGTCACCACGGACGAGGCCTTCGCGGTCCGGCCGGCGGTGTCGGTCAGCGTCAGGGTCACCGTGTAGGTGCCGGGCTTGGCGTAGCCGTGCGACCCCCTGTCGTCCGAGGTGCCGTCGCCGTAGTCGAAGACCCAGGACTTCAGCGGCCACGGACTGACGCTGCCCGTGGTGTCCGCCCTGATCGCGAGGGTCTTCGGGGAGTCGCCCATGGCGTAGGCATCGTCCTGCCGGGTGACCGCCAGTCCGGCCACCAGCGGACCGGCCTCGGCGACCCTGACCGTGGTGTTGCGGCTGACGGTCGTCCCGGACTCGTCGGTGGCGGTGGCGGTGACGTTGTACGTGCCCGGCTTGGTGTACCGGTGGCGGGTCACCGGGGACTCGACGGGCACCGGCGAGGTGCCGTCGCCGAAGTCCACCTTCGCCGTGGCGGTGTACCAGGGGGAGTCGACCGCCACCGTGGCGGCGATCTGCATCGGGTCGCCGCTGTCGACCTCCTGGGCGGCGCCGAGCGTCAGCGAGAGCGGGTCCTGGAGTTCGTAGGCGCCGCGGTCGTGGTGGCCTCCGCCCCGGCCGGTGTCGGCGACCAGCGGGTTGTCGACCTTCGGCTTGCCCGTCAGGTCGGTATCGAGCTGGCCGCGGGCGCCGGCGTCCGCGGAGTCGACGAGCGGGGAGGAGGCCGGGGCCCCCTGCCAGGCCGGGCCGCTCCAGGCGAGGTCGTGCTCGCCCTGCTGCGTGGCGGTGTGGAGGGCGGCCGCGTCGGCGTAGGGCTGATCGGCCCAGACGTAGCGGCGGCTGCTCTTCTCCGTGACGGTGTTGTAGTCGGCGACCGTGCCGTCCGCGGAGTCGGTGGACACCGCCAGCCCGACCTCGTTGACGGCCGGGCAGGTCGGCGGGCCCGACTGGTACGGCACCAGCACGTTGTTCTCGACGGACGACCCGGGCGACCCCGAGGACAGTTCCACCGCCACGCCGCACCGCGCGCCGACCGAGTTACTCGTGACGGCCGTCCGGGGGGAGGCGGTGACGGCTATGCCGCGGTTCTGCACGGCCTGCACGGCGTTGGTGGTGATGACGGCGTCGGGGGTGCCGTCGACCGTGATGCCGTCCCGGTCGGACTGGACGATCGTGCGGCTCAGGGTGACGCCGCTGCCGCCGGTGATCCGGACCGCCGCACCCTGGCCCCGGTAGGGAGCCTGCACCCGGAGGCCGTCGAGGGTGGTGCGAACCGCCCCGGTGGCCCGGACCCCTTCGCTGTCGGCCTGGATGCCGAACTGCTCCACCCTGACGTCGTGCACGTCGGTCAGGACCAGCCCCTGGACGGACGCGGGGGCGCGGCCGCGCCCGGTGATGGTGATCGGCCGGTCCGCGGTGCCCGAGCGGGTGAGGCGGACCTCCTCAAAGTAGATGCCCTGGACGGCGACGGTCTGCCCGGGCTGGACGACGGCAGTGGCCGCGGCGACGGTGCAGAACGGCACTGCCTCACTGCCCGCGCCCTCAGCAGTGTCGGAACACCCCTTGGCGCTCCGGTTCACGTAGAGGTGGGTGGTGTCTGCCCGGGCGGCGGAGGCCAGCGGCAGACCGGCGCCGACGGACAGGACGAAGGCGGCAAAGCCGGCCACTCGGGCAGCACGCAAGACGGTTCCCTTTCAGGGCGGTGAAGTCGGTGCTCAGCGTTGCGAGTTCGCCCCGCGCCCAGTGGGTCCACGGCACCAGCCGCCCGATCATGGCAGATGCGCGGTAGGCGATCCAATCGTTTCACCCGCCTTCCCGGCCGGAATGTGACCTACCGACAGCACGGCGCCGAGCGGTTCCGGGCATCATTCATATCTGATGATGATTTAGTTGTTCTCCGTGACCAGTCCATTCATACGAAAGACAGCTGCCGTCTGCGGGCTCGCCTCCGCGCTGCTCCTGGCCGGCTGCAGCAGTTCGGACGGGGGTGGCACGGCCGCCCCGGTGCCGTCCGCCCCGGTGCCGTCCGCCCCGTCCGCCGCCGGCTCCTCGGCGTCGGGTGCACCGCTGGTGGCGGAGGCGCCGGACGCTTCGGCGCTGGCCGCCTCGGTGGCGCTGAAGCCGCAGGAGTGGGCGGCGGGCTTCGTCGGCGGCGAGCCGTACGAGTCGGCGCGGCTCGTGGAGCGGATGGTCGACACCTCCTGCGAGTACGTGCCGAACTCCCAGGGGACGGGCCGGATCGGCACCATGGCCCGCACCGTGCGCCTGCCCGCGCAGGCGGGCGGCAGGAGCGTCGCGGTGTACGCCCGCTCCACGGCGGACGTCTACGTCCGGGCCGAGGACGCGCACGAGGCGGTGTCCGCGCTGCGGACCGACGCCCGGCGATGTACCGAGGTCGTCGACCAGGAGTACGGCCGGAAGTACCGGGGCACCCGCGAGGTCGCGCCGCCGCGGACGGCCGCCGCGGACGAGGTGTACGCCGAGGAGGGGCAGGCGGCCCTGATCGGAGGTGCGGGCGATTTCCCGTTCGTCCACCTGGCGGCCCGCAAGGGCACGGTGGTCGTCGACGTGTTCGTGGACGTGGAGCAGGGGCAGGGGGTGGCCGCCGCCCGCGACCAGTCCCGCAAGGCGCTGGCCGCCCTGCTGGCGAAGCTGCCCGACCGGTAGGGCGGGGCTTCCACCCGGGCGCGGGCGACCGCATCCCCCGCCGTCCCGGGAGTGGGCGCCCCCGTCCCTCCGGGCGGAACGCCCCCTCCCGGGGCGCCGCCGCCGTACGCGAAGATGGACCGGTGACCGCCACCCCGCCCCGCGCCCGCCTGATCGCCACCGACCTGGACGGCACCCTGCTGTGCCGCGGCGGGACCGTCTCGGACCGGACGGCGTCCGCACTCGCCGCCGCCGAGCGGGCCGGCCTGCAGGTGGTCTTCGTGACCGGCCGGCCGCCGCGCTGGATGGCGCAGCTCAGCGGGCACATCGGCGGGCACGGCGTGGCCATCTGCTCCAACGGCGGCGCCGTCGTCGACGTGCACCGCGGCGAACTTCTGGAGTCCTTCCCGCTCGGCCCCGAGGAGACGCTGGCGGTGGTCCGCGCCCTGCGCGAGGAGCTGCCCGGCACCGCGTTCGCCTTCGAGTTCCCCGGCGGCTTCGCCCGCGAGCCCGAGTACACCCTGGTCATGTGGGAGTCCGACAAGGAGCACCCGGTCGCCCGCGCCGAGGAGCTGATCGCCGGCGGACAGGTCGACGGCCTGTTCAAGGTGCTCGCCAAGCACTCCGAACTGGACCCGGACACCTTCCTCGTCCGGGCCCGCGAGGCCGCCGGGCACCTGGCCGAGATCACCCGCTCCAGCCCGATCAGCCTGCTGGAGATCAGCGCCGCCGGGGTCACCAAGGCCAGCACCCTGGCCCGCTGGTGCAAGGAGCAGGGCATCGACCGCAGCGAGGTCGTCGCCTTCGGCGACATGCCGAACGACCTGGAGATGCTCGCCTGGGCAGGCACCTCCTACGCCGTCGCCAACGCCCACCCGGACGTGCTCGCCGCCGTCGCCCAGCACACCGTCAGCAACGAGGACGACGGCGTCGCCGCCGTGGTCGAGACGCTCTTCTGACCCCGGGACGCCCTTCCGACCCGCGGGCGGGAGCTCACAGCCGGGCCGTCCAGCGGACCCGGGTGCCGCGGCCGCGCGGGCCCGCCTCGTGCCAGGCGTCCCCGCCGAGCGCCTCGGCCCGCCGGGTCAGGTTGCGCAGCCCGCTGCGGCGACCGCCCTCCGGGATGCCCACGCCGTCGTCCGTGACGGTCAGCAGGACACCCGGCCGGCTGCTCTCCAGCGCCGGCGGGTCCGCGTCGAGCGGCCGGCCCTCCGCGTCCAGGTGGACGGTGGCGTCCACCTCCACCGCCACCCGCGACGCCCGGGCGTGCCGCGCCGTGTTGGAGAGCATCTCCCGCAGTGCGGCCAGCAACTGGCGGCCCGTCCCCTCCCCGACCAGGCTCTCCACCGGGCCGGTGAAGCACACCGACGGCTTGAAGCCGAGCGCCGCCCCGGCCTGGCTCGCCTCCCGCAGCACCCGGGTGCGCAGGGTGTCCGGCTCGTCCCCGGTGTCGTGCTGCAGGGCGTAGATCGTGGTGCGGACCTCCTGGATCGTCGCGTCCAGCTCGTCCACGGCCTTGCCGATGCCCGTCCGCACCTCCGGGACGACCGCCCGCCGGGCCGCGCCCTCCAGCATCATCCCGGTCGCGAACAGCCGCTGGATCACCAGGTCGTGCAGGTCCCGGGCGATCCGGTCGCGGTCCTGGAAGACCGCCAGGCGCTGCTGGTCCCGCTGGCCCTCCGCGAGCCGCAGCGCCAGCGCCGACTGCGAGGCGAAGGTCTGCGCGAGCTGCTTCTCGCCCTCGGTGAACGGCGCCGCCCCCCGGTTGCGCCACACCACCAGACCGCCCAGCACCCGGCCCGCCGACACCATCGGCACCGCCATCGACGGGCCGAACCGGCGGGCCAGCCGGATCACCACGTCCGGATCGGTGGACATGTCGTCGAAGTAGACGCTCTCCCCCGCCAGCAGCCTCCCCGCGAACCCGCCCTCCGGCATCAGCTCCCCGCGGACGAACTCGGCGGCCTCGCCCGAGGCGTGCGCCACCCGCAGCCGACCGTCGCCCGTCGGCAGCAGGATCATCCCCAGCGCACCGGCCGCCAGGTCCCGGACCTGCTCGGCGGCCACCGTCAGGGCGACCTCGGCCTCGTCCGTGGAGAGCAGCGCGGTCGTGACCGCCGCCGCACCCGCGATCCACCGCTCCCGCCGCCGGCCCGCCTCGTACAGCCGGGCGTTCTCGATCGCCACCCCGGCGGCCGTGGCCAGCGCCTGCACCACCTGCTCGTCCTCCGGGGTGAAGCCGCCGCCGCCCTGCTTCTCGGTCAGGTACAGGTTGCCGAACACCTCGCCGCGGACCCGGATCGGCACCCCCAGGAAGGACGTCATCCGCGGATGGTGCAGCGGGAAGCCCACGGAACGCGGGTCCTGGCTCAGATCGGCCAGCCGCAGCGCCTCCGGGCGGTCGATCAGGGCACCGAGGATGCCCCGGCCGGACGGGAGGGCGCCGATCCTCTCGGCCGTGCGGTCGTCGATGCCGACATGGATGAAGTCGGAGAGGCCCGTGCCCTGCGGGGAGATCACGCCGAGGGCGGCGTACTCGGCATCGACCAGCTCCGCGGCCCCGGCGGTGATCCGCTGCAGGGTCGCGTGGAGGTCCAGGCCCACGCCGACGGAGACCACCGCCTCCAGCAGCCGCTGCATCCGGTCGGTGACCGCAGCGGCCGACTGCAGCCGCTCGGACACCTCGCTGACCAGGGTCTCCAGGCCGAGGGAGGCGATCTCGGGAACGCGATGCGGCTCCATGTCCCGAGCGTAGCTCCGCAGGGGAGCGCCCTCAGGGCTCACCACCAGGGGCGCGGCGACCTGCGCAGCCCGGGAACGGATACCCGTACGGACACGGGCCGGCCTCGGATCCGTGCAGTGACCCTCATCCGAATTGCGCAGTTCCGCGCCCCTGTGGGTGAGCCCCTCCCCCTGGCCGGCTCGCTGCCCGTCAGGGCTGGAGGGCGAGTTCTCGGTGGAGGAGGGCGGCGAGGCGGGTGTCGGGGCGGGTGGTGAGGTCGGACCAGCGGCCGCGTTCGGCGATGCGGCCGCGGTCGAGGACGAGGACCTCGTCGACGGTGGTGTCGTCGAGGCCGGCGAGGCGGTGGGTGATGAGGAGGGTGGTGCGGCCCGCGGTGGCGGCGAGGAGGTCGGCGGTGAGGGCGTCGGCGGTGGGCAGGTCGAGGTGTTCGGCGGGCTCGTCGAGGATCAGGACGGGGAAGTCGGCGAGCAGGGCGCGGGCGAGGGCGAGCCGCTGCCGCTGGCCGCCGGAGAGGCGGGCGCCGTGTTCGCCGACCATGGTGTCGAGCCCCTCGGGGAGGGTGTCGACCCAGGGGAGCAGGCGGGCGGCGGCCAGTGCGTCCCGGAGGGCGGCCTCGTCGGCGTCGGGCCGGGCGAGCCGGAGGTTCTCCCGCAGGGAGCTGTCGAAGACGTGGGCGTCCTGGGCGCAGAGCCCGACGACCCGGCGGACGTCCTCGCCGGTGAGGGTGCGGGTGTCGACGGCGTCGGGGCCGAGGGTGATGCTGCCGGCGCTCTGGTCGAGGAACCGCAGCAGGGCGTGGGCGAGGGTGGTCTTGCCGGAGCCGGAGGGGCCGACGACGGCGATCCGGCGGCCGGGGGTGAGGTCGAGGTCGATGCCGTGCAGGGCGTCGGTCCGCTGTCCGGGCCAGCGGGCGGTGAGGCCGCGGACGGTGACCGGCAGCGGGTCGGCGGGCAGCGGTCGGGGATCGGCGGGTTCGGTGACGGGTTCGGGGGCGGCGAGTACCTCGTCGAGGCGGGCCCGGGCGGTGCGGCTGCGCTCGCGGAAGCGGACGGCGGTGGGCATCCCGGCGACGGCCTCGAAGGCGGCGAGCGGGGTGAGGACGACGACGGCGAGGCAGACGCCGGGGAGGGCGCCGGTGGCGACGCCGTGCACGCCGGCGGCGGCGGAGAGGACGACGGTGAGGCCGGTGACGAGGGCGGTCAGCCCGGCGCCGAGGGCGGCGCCGGCAGCGGAGCGGGCGGCGAGGCCGGTGAGGTCGGCGTCGGCGCGGCGGACGGCGGCGAGCCGGCCGGGGAGGGCGCCGGCGACGGTGAGTTCGGCGGTGCCGGTGAGGGTGTCGACCACGGAGGCGGTGAGCGCGCCGCGGGCTGCGGCCTGCCGGCGTTCGGCGCGGCCGGAGATCAGGGCGGCGAGGGCGGGGACGGCGGCGCCGGCCAGCAGCAGTCCGGCGGCGAGGACGGCGCCGGCGGCGGGGAGCAGCAGGCCGAGGGCGGCGGCGGAGCCCGCCGAGACGAGGACGGCGACCGCGGCGGGCAGCCGCCAGCGCAGGTGGTGGTCCTGAACGGCGTCGACGTCGGCGACGAGCCGGGCGAGCAGGTCGCCGCGGCGGTAGGCGGGGAGGCCGGCGGGGGCGAGCCGTTCGAGGCGGCGGTAGACGGCGACGCGCACCCCGGCGAGGGCCTTGAGGACGGCGTCGTGGGAGACCAGGCGTTCGGCGTAGCGGAAGACGGAGCGGCCGATGCCGAAGGCGCGGACGGCTGTCACGGCGACCATCAGGTGGAGCACCGGCGGCATCTGGGAGGCGCGGGAGATCAGCCAGCCGGAGGTGCCGAGCAGGGCGACGGCGCAGCCGAGGGCGAGGGTGCCGAGCAGGACGGCGGTGGCCAGCCGGGGCCGGGTCGGCGGCCGGTGCTCGGCCTCGTCGTCGTCGGCGGCGGGCCGGACGCGGGTGCCGGGCCGGGCGGGGGCCTCGGGCAGGGGTGCGGCGGGGGTGTCGGCGGCGGGGCCGGGCAGGTGGTGGATGCGGTCGGCGGTGTCGAGGAGGGCCGGCCGGTGGGCGACCAGCAGGACCGTCCGGGTGCCGTGCAGGGCGCGGACGGCGTCGACGACGGCGGCCTCGCTGGCGGGGTCGAGGTTGGCGGTGGGCTCGTCGAGCAGCAGCAGGGGCCGGTCGGTGAGCAGGGCGCGGGCGAGGGCGAGGCGCTGGCGCTGTCCGGCGGACAGGCCGCTGCCGCCCTCGCCGAGGAGTGCGTCCGGGTCGGCGAAGTCGAGGGCGTGGGCGGCGGCGAGGGCGGCGCGGACCTCGTCGTCGGTGGCCGCTGGCCGGGCGAGCCGGACGTTGTCGGCGACGGTGCCGGCGAACAGGTGGGGGTGCTGGGGCACCCAGGCGATCTGCTGCCGCCAGGCCGCCGGGTCGAGGTCGGCGAGGTCGTGGCCGCCGATCCGGACGGTGCCGGCGTCGGGGCCGACCAGGCCGAGCAGGACGGCGAGCAGGGTGGACTTGCCGGCGCCGCTGGGGCCGGTGAGGGCGGTGGTGGTGCCGGGCTGCAGGGTGAGGGTGGCGCCGTCGAGGGCGGGGGCGCTGCGGCCGGGGCGGGTGACGGTGACGCCGTCGAGCTCGATCTGCGCGTCGGCGAGCGGCGGGACGGGCCGGGTGCCGGCGGCGGGCAGCGGGGTCTCCAGGACGTCGAAGACCTGTCCGGCGGCGGTGAGCCCCTCGGCACTGGAGTGGTAGAGCGCGCCGACCTGGCGGATCGGCAGGTGGACCTCGGGGGCGAGGACGAGGACGAGGAGCCCGGTCTCCAGGTCGAGGCTGCCGTCGACGAGCCGGAAGCCGATGGAGACGGCGACCAGGGCGACCGAGAGGGTGGAGAGGAGTTCCAGGGCGAAGGAGGAGACGAAGGCGATCCGCAGGGTGCGCAGGGTGGCGCGGCGGTGGTCGTCGGTGATCCTGGCGATGGTGCGTGCCTGGGCCTTGGCCCGGCCGAAGACCTTGAGGGTGGGCAGGCCCGCGACCACGTCCAGGAAGTGGTGGGAGAGCCGGGCGAGGTGCTGCCACTGCCGGTCCATCCGGGCCTGGGTGGCGAGGCCGATGAGCACCATGAACAGCGGGATCAGCGGCAGGGTGACGGCGATGATCGCGGCGGAGACCCAGTCGGCGCCGAGGATGCGGGCCAGCACGACGGCGGGGACGACGACGGCGAGGGCGAGCTGCGGGAGGTAGCGGGCGAAGTAGTCGTCGAGGGCGTCGATGCCGCGGGTCGCGAGGGCTGCGAGTTCGCCGGTGCGGCGGCCTGCGAGGTACTCGGGGCCGAGGGCGGTGGCGTGGTCGAGCAGCCGTCCGCGGAGGGTGGACTTGACCCGGGCGACCGAGCGGTGGGCGGTGAGTTCGGTGAGCCAGGCGACCGCCGCCCGCCCGGCCGCGGTGGCGGCCAGGGCGAGCAGCGGTCCGGTGAGGTCGTACCGGTGCTGCTGGAAGGCGCGGACGACGATCTCGGCGATCAGTCCGGCCTGGACGACGACCAGGACCGCGCCCGCCCCGCCGAGCAGGACGGAGCAGACGAGGAAGGCGCGGGTGGCGGCGGCGTACCGCAGCAGGCGGGGGTCGACGGGCTTCATCAGTGCTGCACTGCCGCGGGGATGTGCTGGACGCCGATCCGGCGGCGGAACACCCAGTACGTCCAGCCCTGGTAGAGCAGCACGAGCGGGGTGAAGACCACGGCGACGACCGTCATCACCTTGAGGGTGTACGGCGAGGAGGCGGCGTTGTCGACGGTGAGGCTGAACGCCGGGTTCAGGGTGGAGGGCATGACGTCGGGGAAGAGGGCGAGGAAGAGCATGGCGGTGGCGGCGGCCACGGCGGTGCCGGAGAGGGCGAACGCCCATCCCTCCCGTCCGAGCTGATTGGCGGCCAGGGCGCCGGCCAGGGCGAGGACGGCGACCACCAGGGCGGCGAGGCTCCGGGCGTCGCCGGAGTCGGCCTGGGTCCAGATCAGGAACGCGGCGGCGAGGACGGCGGTGGCGATGCCGAACTGCAGGGCCTGGGCGCGGGCGCGTTCGCGGATCTCGCCGACGGTCTTGAGGGCGGCGAACACGGCGCCGTGGAAGGTGAAGAGCACCAGGGTGGTGAGCCCGCCGAGGATCGCGTACGGGTTCAGCAGGTCCCAGAAGGTGCCGGCGTAGTTCTTCTGCGCGTCGATGTCGACGCCGTGCACGATGTTGGCGAAGGCGACGCCCCACAGGAAGGCGGGGATCAGGGAGGTCCAGAAGATGGCCTGCTCCCAGTTGCGCTGCCAGCGCTCCTCGGTGCGCTTGGCCCGGTACTCGAAGGCCACGCCGCGGACGATCAGGCAGACCAGGATGACCAGCAGCGGGATGTAGAAGCCGCTGAAGAGGGTGGCGTACCAATCGGGGAAGGCGGCGAAGGTGGCGCCGCCCGCGGTGAGCAGCCAGACCTCGTTGCCGTCCCAGACCGGGCCGATGGTGTTGATGAGGACGCGCCGCTCGGTGGTGTTGCGGGCGAGGGTGCGGGTGAGGATGCCGACGCCGAAGTCGAAGCCCTCGAGGAAGAAGTAGCCCGTCCACAGGACGGCGATGAGGATGAACCAGAGGTCGTGGAGGTGCATGGTTTCCGTCCCTCAGTAGGCGAAGGCGAGGGGCTTGTCGGCGTCGTCGCCGTCGGACGGTCCGCGCAGGACCGGGTCCTTCGCGGGTGGCTGCTCGGAGGTGTCCGGGCCCGGCTTGGCGTACTTGACGAGCAGTCCGACCTCGACGACGGCGAGGATCGCGTAGAGCGCCGTCAGGGTGATCAGCGAGGCGGTCTGCAGGCCGACGCCGACGCTGGGGGAGGAGGCGTTGGCCGTCTTCATCAGGCCGAAGACCACCCAGGGCTGGCGGCCCATCTCGGTGAAGATCCAGCCGAAGCTGTTGGCGATCAGCGGGAAGCCCATGGTGAGGATGCCGATCCGCCAGCTCCACCGGGTGAAGAAGGTGTTCATCTCGCGGTGCTTGGTCAGCATCAGGCGGGGCGGTTCGTCGTCGCCGGTGCGGTACTCCTCGGCGATCCAGAACTTCCGCCGGGTCGTCCAGAGGCCGATCAGCGCGGCGACGAAGGAGGTCATGCCGAAGCCGATCATGAGGCGGAAGCCCCAGTAGGTGACGAAGATGCTGGGGATGTAGTCCTCGGGCTGCCCGCCGTACTTGGCGGCCTCGGCCTCCGCGGTGTCGTTGATGCCGGGGACGGCGGTGGAGAAGTCGCTGTGGGCGAGGAAGGACAGCAGTCCGGGGACCTCCAGCTCGACCGAGTTGCGGCCCTGGGAGACGTCGCCGACCGCGAAGATCGAGAAGGGGGCGGGCGCCTGGGTGTCCCAGAGCGCCTCTGCGGCGGCCATCTTCATCGGCTGCTGCTCGAACATGACCTTGGCCAGGGTGTCGCCGCTGACGGCGGTGCCGAGGCCCGCGACCACGGCCATCACCAGGCCGACCCGCAGCGAGGTGCGCATCGCGGCGGTCTTCCTCCGGTCCTCCACCTTGCCCCGCTTGGCCTTCCACAGGTGGTACGAGGCGATGCCGACCACGAAGGCGGCGCCGGTGAGGAAGGCGGCGGTCAGGGTGTGGAAGACCTGGACGAGGGTGGTGTTCTGGAACAGGACCCGGGCGATGTCGGTGAGCTGGGCCTTGCCGGTGGCCGGGTCGATCCGGTAGCCGACCGGGTGCTGCATCCAGGAGTTGGCGGCGAGGATGAAGTACGCCGAGAGCGCGGTGCCGATCGCCACCATCCAGATGCAGGCGCAGTGGATCTTCTTCGGCAGCCGGTCCCAGCCGAAGATCCACAGGCCGATGAAGGTGGACTCGAAGAAGAAGGCGATCAGCGCCTCCATGGCGAGCGGTGCGCCGAAGACGTCGCCGACGAAGCGCGAGTAGTCGGACCAGTTCATGCCGAACTGGAACTCCTGGACGATGCCGGTGACCACGCCCATCGCGATGTTGATCAGGAAGAGCTTGCCCCAGAACTTGGTGGCGTGGAAGTACTTCTCCTTGCCGGTGCGGACCCAGGCGGTCTCCAGGCCGGCGACGGTGGCGGCCAGGCTGATCGTCAGCGGGACGAAGAGGAAGTGGTAGACGGTGGTGATGCCGAACTGCCATCTCGCCACGGTCTCGTGGGCGACTGCTAGGTCCACAGCGCTCTCCTGACAATATGCCCTTACCGGACAATCGGGTGTCTAGCACGCATCCGCGTCGAAGCATGCCAAGCTTGTCCGCTTGTGAACGTGAACACGTTCACAAGCGAAGTATGCACCACCCCTACATCGGGAGATGCGGCGGGGTGTGGTTTTGCGTCCATCGGATGATCCGACGGAATCCGGAGGCCTCACAACCGGCAGCCGGGAGGACCGGTTCGACGTCCCGGCACTTGACAGGGTCGGGCAGCGGGCCGGCGGGTCAGAGCTGGCGGGGCAGCAGCACCCTGAACGCGGCGCCCGCGCCGGGCGCGGTGTCCAGCGTCAGCGTGCCGCCGTGCGCGCCCACCAGCGCGGAGGCGATGGCCAGGCCGAGGCCCGCTCCCCCGCCCTCCCGGCGGCTGCGCGAGGCGTCCACCCGGTAGAACCGCTCGAAGACGAGGGAGGCCTGATCGCCCGTCATCCCCGGGCCCCGGTCGGCCACCTCCAGCAGGCAGCGGCCGTCCACCGATCCGACGCCGATCCGCACCGCGGTGCCCGGCGGGGTGTGCTTGACCGCATTGCCGACCAGGTTGGTGACGACCTGGCGCAGCCGCGACTCGTCGCCGAGGACGGGCGCGGCCTGCGGGGCGCCGGAGCCGTCCGGTCCGGTGAGCGAGACGGGGCGTCCCGGATCGAGGGCGGTCAGGTCGTGCAGTGCGTCCGCGGCGAGGGTGCGCAGGTCCATCGGGGCGAGGTCGAGCGGGCGCTCCTCGTCCAGCCGGGCCAGCATCAGCAGGTCCTCGACCAGGCCCCCCATCCGGACGGCCTCCGCCTCGATCCGGTCCATCGCCCGGTCGGTGTCCGGCAGCGCCCCCATCCGGTGCAGTTCGGCGAAGCCGCGGATGCCGGCCAGCGGGGTGCGCAGCTCGTGCGAGGCGTCGGCGACGAAGCGGCGCATCCGGGCCTCGGACTCGGCGCGGGCCGCGAAGGCCGCCTCGATCTGCGCGAGCATCCCGTTGAGCGCCGCGGACAGCCGGCCGACCTCGGTGCCGGGGGCGAGTTCGGGCATCCGGTGGGAGAGCTCGCCGGAGGCGATCCGGGCGGCGCCCTCCTCGATCCGGCGCAGCGGGCTCAGCCCGGCCCGGACGGCGAACAGTCCGAGCACGGCGATCAGCAGCAGGACGGCGCCGCCGATCGCCAGGAACGCGGTGCGCAGCCGCTGGACGGTGCCCCGGACGTCGTCCAGCGAGACCGCCACCAGCACGTAGGCGGGCAGCGGTTGGGCCTGGGAGGGCTGGGCGGCCGTGCCCGGGGCGGCACTCGGGCCGGCGCCCGGCATACCGACGGCGGCGGACGGGTCGACCGGCAGCACCAGCACCCGCCATTCGCCGCCGCCGTGCTCGGCCGGGACGTCGAAGGCGGTGAGCCGGCTCTCCGCCAGTCTTCGGCCGGTGAGGCCGGTGAGGGAGGGGGCGCCGTCGGAGTCGCTGACCGGCTGGCGCAGCACCGTCTCCACCGCGCCGTCCGCACCGAGGTACTGGACGACGTACTGGCTGGGCAGGAACTGGTTGATCCGGCGGCCCGCACCGGCCCCGGCGCCCTGGCCCGCGCTGTCGCCCTGCTGACCCGCGCCGGCCCGCTGGCCGGTGCCCTGGCCCGGGGTCTGCTGCACCCGGCCGGGGACGCGGCGGGCGAGCGGCTCGCCGAAGCGCCGCAGCTGCTGGTCGGTGCGCTCGACCAGCTGGTTCTGGACGGTGCCGATCACCAGGGTGTCGCTCACCACCAGGCCGGTCGCGACCAGCAGCAGGGCCAGCACGAGCAGCCGGACGCGCAGGGAGAGCCGGGCCAGCACGGGTCAGACCTGCTGGGGCCGGCGCAGCGCGTAGCCGATGCCGCGGACGGTGTGGATCAGCTTGGGGCCGTGCACGGCGCCGCCGGAGTCGAGCTTGCGGCGCAGGTAGGAGATGTAGGACTCGACGATGGAGAGGTCGCCGCCGAAGTCGTACGCCCACACGTGGTCGAGGATCTGCGCCTTGGAGACCACCCGGCCGACGTTGGCCATCAGGTAGTGCAGCAGCTTGAACTCGGTGGGGGAGAGCGAGACCGTCCGGCCGCCGCGGGTGACCTCGTGGGCGACCGGGTCGAGGGTGAGGTCGGCGACGATCAGCCGGCCGTCCTCGGCGGGGCCGCCGGCCCGGCGGAGGATGGCCCGGATGCGGGCGATGAGCTCCTCCAGGCTGAACGGCTTGGTGACGTAGTCGTCGGCGCCGAGGGCGAGGCCCTGCACCTTGTCGCCGGTGCCGTCGCGGGCGGTGAGCAGCAGGACGGGGACGTGCTCGCCCGCCGTCGGCCACTGGGTCTGGTCGCGCAGCCGCTCGACCACGGTGAAGCCGTCGAGGTCGGGCAGCATCACGTCGAGGACGACGAGGTCGGGCCGCTCGGCGGCGACGGCGGCGAGGGCCTCCTCGCCGGTCGCCGCCGACGCGACCCGGAACCCGGAGAAGCGCAGGCTGGCGGAGAGCAGTTCGCGGATGTTCGGCTCGTCGTCGACGACGAGGAGGAACGCCTCACCGGGAGCGGCCGCCCCGCCTACGGTCTGTGCTGTCCCTGACACGTGCCCTGCGCCTCCCGGTCCTCACGAAATCTTCTCATCGGACGATAGCCCGGGAAGGCTATGCGGGGTTGATGAAAGTTGGATGATTGTCGGCCCCGTCATCGTAGGCGGCGTCCCAGGCTACCCGGCGGCCGCCGTCGTCGCCGCGGCTCCGCGGGCCCGGGCCGCTTGGCGTAGAGCACCGTCCACACCGCCAGAACGGCGGTAGACCACCACGTCGGCGATCGGCCACAGGCCGGAGAGCAGCAGGGCCGTCACCTCGCTGTGGCCGTGCTCGACGAGCTGGTCGTAGGTGAGGATCGGCGCCACGACGTTCAGGCCGATCGTCAGTATCCGGCCCAGCGCGGTCGATCCGCTGCGGGCAGGCTTGTTCCCCGACACGGCTTCCCCCCGAATTCTCCGTGCATGTCGAACCTCGGCAGCCCAGGTGATGCCGCGTCGGACCTGCCGGGAAGGAGAAGGTCAAGGAGACGGGCGGGGTCGGACCACCGGTCCGGCCCCGCCCGGGTTCGGGGGGTCAGCGGCTCCCGGTGCCGCCGGCCGCAGCGGCGCCGGTGCCGCGGGCACCGCCGAAGGCGCCCGCGGCGGCGCCCTCGGTGAGCTGGGTGGCCGTGTAGGAGCCGTCCGACCCCTTCCGGCCGAGCACGGTGACGGTCTGTCCGGGCTGCAGGTCGCCGACCTTGCCGTCCTTGTTGAGGGTGACCTTGGTGGAGTCCCCGGTGGTGACCTTGACGGTGTTGCCGGAGGCGTCGGTCAGGTAGACGGTCGTCCCGTCCACCGAGGCGACGGTGCCGCGGGTGAAGCCGGCGTTCTGCCCGCCGCCGGGCAGGGCGCCGCCCGCCGCCGCGTTCCCGTTCCCGGCCCGGCCGCCGTAGCCGCCGGCCCCGCCGAAGCCGCCGTAGCCCCCGAAGCCGCCCGGACCGCCGGCGCCCTGGCGGCCGGAGGCGACCTGGCCGCCACCGGCCCCGTCGCCCTTCTGGAACCACACCCCGCCCGCGAAGGACAGGGTGGCGATCACCGCACCGGCCAGCACCAGGGTGGGCCAGGGCAGGCGGGGCCGGGGCGGGGCGGCGAGCTCCGCGGCGATGTCGCGGGCGTCGGGCGCGGTGGAGAGCAGCTCGGTCGCCTCGACCGGGCCGAGGGGGCGGCCGGGCTCGTTCTCGCTGGTCATGTCGGATGCTCCTGGGTCACTCGTGGCGGAGGGCTTCGATCGGGCGCAGCGAGGCGGCCCGGCTGGCGGGGTAGCTGCCGAAGAACAGTCCGATGGCGACGGCGATGCCGAAGGCGCCGAGGACGGACTCCGGGATGACCACCGGCTCGATGCCGACGATCGTGAAGTGCGAGCCGATCAGGCCGGCGGCGACGCCGAGGCCGGCGCCGGTCACCGAGAGCAGGGTGGACTCGGTGAGGAACTGGCCGAGGATGACCCCGCGCGGGGCGCCGAGCGCCTTGCGGATGCCGATCTCCCTCGTCCGCTCGGTGACGGTGACCAGCATGATGTTGGTGATGCCGATGCCGCCGACCAGCAGCGAGATCGCCGCCACCGCGCCGAGCAGCACGGTGAACGTCTTGGTGGTGGACTCCCGGGCGGTGAGCAGCGAGGTCTGGCTGCTGATCCGGAAGTCCGCCTTGGTCGCGTCGGTGATGGCGTGGGTGCCCATCAGGATCCGGGTGATGTCGCTCTGCGCCTCGGTGGTGGCCTCGGCGGAGGCGGCCTGGACCATGATCTGGTTGACCGAGCCGAAGCCGGTGAAGGCGTTCTGCACGGTGGGCAGCGGGGCGATCACCACGTCGTCCGGGTCGTTGAAGCCGGTGGATCCCTTGGCGGTGAGCACGCCGACCACGGTGAACGGGGTGCCGCCGATGGTGATCCGCTTGCCGACCGGCTCCTCGGTGTCGAAGAGCTGCTTGGCGGTGGTGGAGCCGATCACCGCCACCTTGCGGGAGTTGAGGACGTCGTCGTTGGAGAAGTAGTCGCCGTCCCTGACCTTCTGGTTGGCGGTCTCGAAGTACGCCGGGTAGGTGCCGACGATCGAACCCGGCTGGTACGAGATGTTCCCGTACAGCGCGGTGCCGGTGGTGGTGACGACCGGTGCCACCCACTTGATCGACTTGGCGTCGGCGTCGGTGGCGAGCGCCTTGGCGTCGGCCACGGTGAGCGCCTTGGCGGCCGTGGCGGACCCGCGGCCGGCGTTGGAGGAGACGGTCAGCGCGTTGGTGCCGAGCGAGGTGATGGACGCCTTCACCGCCTCCGACGAGCCGTTGCCGACGGCGAGCAGCAGGATCACCGAGGCGACGCCGATGAGCACGCCGAGCATGGTGAGCGCGGAGCGGACCTTGTTGGCGACCAGGCCGCCGACCGCGAAGCGGATCATCTGCCAGAGGATCATACGGGCACCTCCGCGGCGAGGGCGGGCGGCGGGCCGTCCACCGGCGCGCGGCGGACGTCGTCCACGATCGCGCCGTCGACCAGCCTGAGCACCCGCTTGGCGTGCAGGGCGACCTCGTCCTCGTGGGTGATCACCACGACGGTGCGGCCGGAGGCGTTGAGCCGGTCGATGATCGCCAGCACCTCGGCGGTGGAACGGGAGTCGAGGTTGCCGGTCGGCTCGTCGGCCAGCAGCATGGCGGGCGCGGTGACCAGGGCGCGGGCGACCGCGACGCGCTGCTGCTGGCCGCCGGAGAGCTCGTTGGGCTTGTGCCCGGCGCGGTCGGCGAGGCCGACCAGCTCCAGCGCGGCCAGGGCCCGGCGGCGCCGTTCGGCGGACCGCACCCCGGCGTAGGCGAGCGGCAGCTCGACCTGGGCCAGGGCGGTGGTGCGGGGCACCAGGTTGAACGACTGGAAGACGAAGCCGATCTTGCGGTTGCGCACCAGCGAGAGCCGGCCCTCGTCGAGGTGGCCGACGTCGGTGCCGTCGAGCAGGTAGCGGCCGGAGGTCGGGACGTCCAGGCAGCCGAGGATGTTCATCAGGGTGGACTTGCCGGAGCCCGAGCTGCCCATCACCGCGACGTAGTCGCCCTCCTCGATGTCGAGGCTGACGCCCAGCGGCTCGCCGGTGCCCGGTGCCGACGGGCCGCGCAGCGCGTGCACGGCGGAGTCGCCCTGGCCGTAGGACTTGGTGACCCGGCTGATCCGGATCACCGGGGGCTTGGTGGCGGCCATCAGCGGGTGCCGCCGCCGGTACGGGTGCCGCCGGTGGTGCGGGCACCTCCGCCGCCGAGGCCGCCTGCTCCGCCCGCGGCACCGAGGCCGCCGGCCGCCCCGCCCGTGCCCGGGAAGGCGCCGTTCGGGAAGCCGTTGCCGGTGGCGGCGGTGGTGGAGGTCAGCTCGACCTTGTCACCCTCGGTGAGGCCCTCGACCACCTGGACGGTGGTGTCGCCCTCGATGCCGACGGTGACCGACACCCGCTCGGTGGAGCCGTCCTCGTGGACGAGGGTGGCGGTGCGGGAGCTACCGGTGCCGGCCAGTGCGGCGGTGGGCACCGAGAGCGCGTCGTCGGCCTCGCCGACGACCACCGAGATGGTCGCGCTCAGGCCGGTGCGCAGCTTGCTGGTGTCGCTGGTGATCTGCAGCACCGCGCCGTACTGGACGGCGCTGCTGCCGTTGCCGCCGGAGGAGCTGGGCAGCGAGCTGACGGACAGCACCGTGGCGTTCAGCTTGGTGTCGGACTGCGCGTTCAGGGTGACGGTGGCGGACTCGCCCTTCTTGAGCTTGAGCGAGTCGAGCTCGGAGAAGTCGGCGGTCACCTGCATGCCGCTCGGGTTGGTCAGCACCACGAAGCCGCTGGGGATGGTGGAGGAGGACGTGCTGCTGCCCGTGCCCGTGCCGCTGGTGCTCTTGCTGCCGGTGCCCGAGGCGCCGCTGCCGGAGGAGCTGCCCGTGCCGCTCACGGTGTCGCCGACCCTGCCGGCCACCGAGGCGACGGTGCCGTCCGCGGTGGCCTTGAGGGTGGTGCCGTCGAGGGCCGCCTCGGCGTTGGTGAGGGCCGTCTCGGCGGAGTCCACCTGCTGCTGGGCCTGGGCGACCTGGGCGGCGTCCACCTTGGTGGTGGTCGTGGTGGTCGGCGTCTGCTGGGCGCTGCTGCCACTGCGGCCGCCGGTGGTGCCGGCGGTCGATCCGCCGGAGCCGCCGGACGTGGCGGTGACGGTCTCACCGGCCTTGGCCTTGGTGAGATTGGCCTTGGCGGTGGACAGCGCGGACTCGGCGGCGTCCACGTCCTGCTGGGCGGCGGTGGTGTCGACCGTGGCCAGCACCTGGCCCTTGGTCACGGTGTCGCCGACGGCGACCTTGACCGAGGTGAGCTTGCCGCCGGTGACGAAGTCCTGCCCGGTGTCGGAGGGCGAGGAGAGCGTGCCGGAGCCGGACACGGTGGCCAGGACCGTGCCCTTGGCCACGGTGGCGGTGCGGACGCGGGTACCGCTCGCTGCGGAGCCGGTCCCGGAGTCCACGGTGGTGTACGCGAGCGCGGCCCCGCCCACCAGGGCCACACCGAGCGCGGAGTTGACGAGGACGGCACCACGCCGTCGCGGGAGCACCTTCATGGCGGACAGCTTCGCGCCGCGCTCTTTCCGCTTCCTGGCGTCGTCCTGGGAGCCTGCTGAGCCCTCCGATCCGGACAATCGCGGCAAAGCATGCCTGTCGGGCGGATCCCTCTACCTGCCGGGGATGAAGCGTTGATCCGCCTCCCAGCGAGTTCCCGGCGTTTGTCCGCCGCTTTCTGAACCGGCACGGGCAGGGGCCCGCCGCCGTGACCGGCGACGGGCCCCTGCGGGCGGACGGCTCAGAGCTCCTTGCGGAAGGCCTCGGCGGTCGCCAGGAAGATGTCGTTGCCGGCGGTCTCGCCGATCGACACGCGGACGCCCTCGCCCGGGAACGGCCGCACCACGACCCCGGCGGCGGCGCAGGCCGCGGCGAAGTCCACCGTGCGCTCGCCGAGCCGCAGCCAGACGAAGTTGGCCTGCGACTCGACGACGGCCGTCCAGCCCTGGGCACGCAGCGCGGCCAGCACCCGGGTGCGCTCGGCCACCAGCGACTCGACCCGCTCCAGCAGCGCCTCCTCGGCGCGCAGCGAGGCGACGGCCGCGTCCTGGGCGAGCTGGCTGACGCCGAACGGCACGGCGGTCTTGCGCAGCGCGGTGGCGACCGGCTCGTGGGCGATCGCGAAGCCGACCCGCAGGCCCGCCAGGCCGTACGCCTTGGAGAAGGTGCGCAGCACGCAGACGTTCGGCCGGTCGCGGTAGAGGTCGATGCCGTTGGGCACCTCGGCGTCCCGGATGAACTCGATGTACGCCTCGTCGACGACGACCAGGACGTGGCCCGGGACGGCGTCGAGGAAACGCTCCAGCTCGGCGCGGTGGATCACGGCGCCGGTGGGGTTGTTCGGGTTGCAGACGAAGATCAGCCGGGTGCGGTCGGTGACCGCGGCCAGCATGGCGTCGAGGTCGTGCTCCTCGTCCGCGGTGAGCGGGACGGGCACGGGGGTGGCGCCGGCCACCTGGGTGATGATCGGGTAGGCCTCGAAGGAGCGCCAGGCGAAGATCACCTCGTCGCCGGGGCCGGCCGTGGCGAGCACCAGGGACTGGGCGACGCTGACCGAGCCGGTGCCGGTCGCGACGTGCTCGGCGGGGACGCCGAACCGCGCGGCGAGCTCCTCGGTGAGGCCGGTGACGGCCATGTCCGGGTAGCGGTTGAACGAGCCCGCGGCGGCGGTGACCGCCTCCAGCACGCCGGGCAGCGGCGGGTACGGGTTCTCGTTGGAGGACAGCTTGTACGCGTCGGCACCGGCCGGCTTGCCCGGCTTGTAGATGGGGATGCCGTCCAGGGTCGGCCTCAGCCGGGGCCCCTGCGCTGCGGTACCGCTCACGGTCGTTCTCCTTCTGTGCTCTCTCGGGCGCACACGTGCCGGCCGCGCACGCCGGGTTCGCCGATCCCGCGCCGCCCCTCGCCACACACCCGCGCCACCCCGGTCGGGTGCCCCGCACGATACCGGCCGGGCTCACCCGTGCGGGTGAGATGCCCGATCGGGTTACGGGTGCAGATCAGCCATTCTGCCGCGTTCCGACGGCACATGTCAGAGGTAAGAGGCCCGGATCGGCGCAAGTATCGAAGGGTGCTATCCGTCCCGACTCTTGGAGAAACGTATCTTCAGACCGGTGGCCGGCCCCGGTCACAGCCCGCTGTCATGCGCCATACGATCGGTTCGCCATGACAGCAGCAGCCAACCAGAGCGGTCGGCGGTCCACCTCGCGGCGCCTGGAGCGGGCCGGCATCCGGGACGTGGCGGCGGCCGCCGGAGTGTCGATCACCACGGTCTCGGACGCCCTCAACGGGAAGGGCCGCCTGCCCGACGAGACCAGAAGCAGGGTGCGCGAGGTCGCCGAGCGCCTGGGCTACCGGCCCTCCGCGGCCGCCCGCACCTTGCGCACCGGCCGCTCCGGCCTGATCGGCCTCACGGTCACCACCTACGGCGAGGAGCCGTTCACCTTCACCGAGTTCGCCTACTTCGCCGAGATGGCGCGGGCGGCCACCAGCGCGGCACTCGGCCGCGGGTTCGCGCTGGTCGTCCTCCCGGCCTCCTCCCGGCACGACGTCTGGAGCAACATCGCCCTGGACGGCACGGTGGTCATCGACCCGCCCGACCAGGACCCGCTGGTCACCGAGCTCTACCGCTCCGGCGTGCCGGTGGTCAGCGACGGCAAGCCGGGCAACTGCCCGGTCACCGCCTGGGTCGACAACGACCACGAGGCCGCCGTCCTCGACATCCTGGAGCACCTCTCCGAGGCCGGCGCCCGCCGGATCGGCCTGCTCACCGGCACCAGCACCGACACCTACACCCGGCTCTCCACCGAGGCCTACCTCGGCTGGTGCCACCGGGTCGGCCAGGAGCCGGTCTACGAGGCCTATCCCGCGCACGACCCGGCCGCCGGCGCCGTCGCCGCCGACCGGCTGCTCGCCCGCCCGGACCGCCCGGACGCGGTGTACGGGCTGTTCGACCCGAACGGCACCGACCTGCTCGCCGCCGCCCGCCGCTACGGCCTGCGGGTCCCCGACGACCTGCTGCTGGTGTGCTGCAGCGAGAGCGACGTGTACGCCGGCACCGAGCCGCCGATCACCACCCTCTCGCTCAAACCGCGCAAGATCGGCACCACCGTGGTCAACCTGCTGATCGACGCCATCGAGGGAGTCGACTCCGGCACCGGCGCGGCCGCCGGCGGGCGCGGCGAGGGCGCGCGGCTCTTCCCGCCGCGCTTCCGCACCGCGGGGACGGGCCCGCCGCCCGGCACCCTGATGCCCACCGAGCTGATCGTCCGGGCCTCCTCCCAGCGGCGCAGCCCCCGCAGGACGGTCAGCCCGCCCCGCACCCCGGGCAAGGTGTAGGGGTGCCGCCCAAGGCACTTGGGCGGCACCCCGGGGCGCGGCCCACGACCGGAGTACGGGGACGCCCCGGAGGTCCGGACAGCGCCCGCGCCCGTGACGCACCGAATGATTGGATGCCCACCAGGTGAGGACGGCGGGAGAGTGGTCTTCCTATGATGGTCGAATGACACCCGAGGACCGCTTCCCCGGGCCTGAGCAGCCCCACTCAGGCCCCCGCCACCACCAGGACCTCGACGTGCTCCCGTACGGCACCTACTACGAGCCCGCCGAGCCGCCGGCGGGCTACGGATACGACGAGACGTACAGCGGCTACGGCGGCGCCCACTACCTCGAGCAGCACTGGCACGCCCCGGGGCACCCGGCGGATCCGCACGCCCCGGCCGGCCACGACGCCACCGTGCAGCTCGGCACCCTGCACGCCGCCGGGCACGACCCCGCGGCCGCCCAGGAGCAGGCGCAGGCGCCCGCCGTGCCCCGCGAGGACCCGCCGACGATCGAGCTCGGGCCTCCGCTGACCGAGCAGCCGGTCAACTTCCCGTACCCGCAGCCCGAGCCCGGCGAGGCCCCCGGCCCGCTGTACGTGATCGGCGACGTGCACGGCTACCTCGACGAGCTGCTCGCCGCGCTGCGGCAGGCCTCCCTGATCGACTCCGAGGGCCACTGGGCCGCAGGCCGTTCCCGGGTCTGGTTCCTCGGCGACTTCACCGACCGCGGCCCGGACGGCATCGGCGTGATCGAGCTGGTCATGCAGCTCGCCGCGGAGGCCGCCGCGGCCGGCGGCTACTGCCGCGCCCTGATGGGCAATCACGAACTGCTCTTCCTCGGCGCCGCCCGCTACGGCGACGAGCCCGTGCAGTCCACCGCCGGCACCGCCTCCTTCCTCGCCGCCTGGCGCCTCAACGGCGGCCAGCAGCACGACCTGGAGCGGCTGGAGTCGCACCACATCAGCTGGCTCTCCCGGCTGCCCGCCATGGCGCTGGAGGACGGCCACCTGCTGCTGCACTCCGACACCACCGCGTACCTGGAGTACGGCGACTCGATCGCCGAGGTCAACGACGCCGTCCACGACCTGCTGGCCGACGAGGGCGTCGACGAGTGGTGGGACTGCTTCCGCCGCTTCACCAAGCGCTTCGCCTTCCGCGGCGAGAACGGCCCGACCGCCGTCCACGAGCTGCTCGCCGCCTACGGCGGCTACCGCGTGGTGCACGGCCACAGCCCGATCCCGTACCTCACCGGCGCGGTGCACGCCGACGACAGCGCCCCGCCGCACGTCCCCGGCCCGTACATCTACGCCGACGAGCTGGCCATCGCGATGGACGGCGGCGTCACCATGGACGGCCGGCTGCTGATCGCCCGACTGCCGGTGAACTGAACTCCGCAGGACCTGTCCTGACTCTGCGTCAGGACAGGTCCACGGAACGTCGGAACACGGGCTGAACGGCCGCCGCCCGAGCACCTGACTGCCGTCGGAAGCACTGAAAATCCGGAAAGCGACTGTCTGAGTCTCAGTGGTCACCCCTACCATCGAGGCACCGCGCAGCCGCCCGCCCGCCACCGGGCCGCCGCGCCGCACCAGTCCACCTCCGTGAATCAGCGGAACGGGGTCCCCATGACCGACGCCCCGCACCTGCTCGCCGAGGACCGCCCGGACTACGAGCGCATCCTCGACGAAGCACTGCGCGACGGAACCATCCTCGAAGCACTGAGCGCGCCCGAACCCCACCTCAACACCGAGCAGCTGCGCACCAAGGCCATGCTCAACGCCGGTGCGGTGGCCTCGGCCGCCGCACCGGAGTACCGCCACTACATCGGCCTGCGCGACGACCTCAGACACGCCCCCGCCGCCGAGGGCACCGGCCTCGGCGGCGAGCTCTCCGGACGGCTGCGCTCCGACGAAGGGGCCGGACTCTTCCCGGTGCTCACCGTGCTCGCCCCCGTCCTCTCCTGGGCCGCGGCCGCCCTGCTGCTGGCCATCGGCTACCTGCTGCGCGCCGTCCGGCCCGCCCTGCCGCTCGGCCGCAGCGTGGTCACCGCAGGCTGGGCGGCCATCGCGGTGGGCACCGCCGCGATGGCCGTCGGCATCGTCGGCCTGCTGCTCACCGCCCTGCGGGACGGCTCCGCCGGGCCCGCCGGACAGGACCCGAACCTCGCCGCCGACGTCGCCGAGGCCCGCCGGGCCTGGCACACCGCCCTGCTCGAACGGGCCCTGCTCCCCTACCTGCACGACAACCTGGGCTCCGACCCGGCGCTCTCGCCGCAACCCGCCGGGCGGCCGGTGCCCCCGGACCTGCTCAGCCCCGGATACAGCCGGCCCGGGTACAGCAGCGCGGGGTTCAGCAGCCCCGGGGTGGAAGGGCTCACCGACCCCGAGGGGCGGGAGCCCCGGACGGCCGAGTTCACCGGGCCCGGTTACACCCCGCCCGGCTTCACCGGGCCCGACGAGGTCGCCCCCTGAGGCGCCGCCGCACCCCCCGTCGCTCCGTCAACCGGCGCCCCGGCGGCTCACCCGGACGGGGTGTCATCCTGCTCCGAGCGGCGCACATCACTCGTGGTCCGCAGAACCGAACGGGCCCACCGGCCCATCATCCCCGGCATGAAGACCTCTCCGCGGACCGTGCGGGCCGTGACGGTGGTCGCCGCCACCCTGGTGATCACCGCCTTCGTGCTGCCCGACAGCCTCCACACGGGCAGTGTGCGGGGCGCCGGCCGCCCGGCGGCACCGCCCGCGGCCTTCCCGCCGCCCGCCCTGGACGCGACCGCCGCCGGTGTGCTCGCCGCCGCCGTGCCGCCGGTCGGCCTCCGCTGCCCGTCGCTCGCCGTGGTCGGCCACCGGGGCGCTCCGCGCGCCGCCGCCGAGAACACCATGGCCGCTTTCCGGGCCGCCCTCGACGGCGGCGCGGACTGGCTGGAGACCGACGTGCAGACCACCCGGGACGGCGTCCCCGTGCTGATGCACGACGCGACCGTCGACCGGGTCACCAACGGGCACGGCAAGGTCTCCGACCTGACGGCGGCCCAGATCGCCGCCCTCCGGGTCACCGTCGGCCCCGGCCCGGCGCAGCCCGTCCCCACCCTGCAGGAGCTGCTCGACGAACTCGCCGGCACCTCCACCCGGCTGCTCATGGAGATCAAGGAGCAGCGCAGCCCCCAGGACGCGGCCCGGATCGCCCGGACCGCCGCCGCGAGCGGGGCCGACGTGGTGCTGTACTCGTTCTTCCCCGCGCTCCTGCAGGCCGCCCACGAAGCCGCCCCGGAGCTGCCCGTCGTCCTGCTCCAGGGCGCTTTCCTGTCCAACGACCCCGGCCGGCTGCGGCTGGACGCCATCGCCCTCGACGAACAGCTCGCCACCCCCGAGCGGATCGCCCGCGAGCACGCCGCGGGCCGGCAGGTCTACGTGTGGACGCTCGACCGGGAGGCCGCCTGGAGGACCATGGCCGACCGGCACGCCGACGGCCTGATCACCGACGTCCCGGCGGCCGCCCGCACCTGGACCGACGCCAACTGCCCGCCGGTGCTCTGACGGGGCGTCGGGCGTGCCTCGCCGCCGGGCCCTGCGGCGGGGGCCGGCGGCCGAGTGCCCGGCCGGTGGTCAGCGGTCAGCGGTCAGCGGTCAGCGGTCAGCGGTCAGCGCAGGATGCCCGCCCGGCGGGCGGCGGCCAGCCAGGACGGGAACTCCGTCAGCAGCCGGTCGTAGAGCTCGGGGTCGGAGATCGAGTCGATGTCGTCGACGGCGAAGAAGCCCACGTTGTCGACCCGCCGGCCGGACAGCGTGTCGAACCGCTCCAGCACGCCGTAGTCCGCCTGCCCGAGCCCCACGAACTGCCAGAAGACCGGCTCCTCGACGGCCTCCCGCAGCTCCTGCTCGATCGCCGCGTTGCGGTAGACCCCGCCGTCGGAGAAGAACAGCACCAGGGTCGGCTCGGCCGTCGGATCGGCCCGCACGTGGTCGCGGACCTCGGCGATGACCTTCTGCTCCTCGTTCTGGATGCCCACCATGCGCATGTCGACCTGGCCCGGCAGCAGGCCGCGCCGCGGCTTCTTCGGCCGCCCGAAGAGGGTCAGCTCGCCGACCCGCACATGGCGGGGAATCCACTCCGCCAGCTCGGCGAGGTGCAGGTCCGGCAACCGGGCGGGGTGGGTGGCGAAGGTCCACGCGGACATCCGGCCGTCCTCCGCGAGCTGGGCGGCCACCGCGGCCATCCGCTCCACCACCCCGGCCACCGTGCCGCGGCGGTAGAGCCCGGCCATGGACCCGGAGGCGTCCAGCACCAGCACCACCCGGGCCCTGACGCCCGCCGCGCCGTGCTTCTCCAGGCTGACCGCGACCTGCTGCTTGCGCAGCGAGAGCCGTTTGCGCAGGTCGATCGGCAGCGCGTCCTCCGGCGCGGCCCGGCCGGGCTCGGGTGGGGGCGGGACCGGCGCGGCGGCCGGTGCGGGCGGGAGCGGCGCGAGTGGGGGCGGGACCGGGGTCGGTACGGGCTCCGGCGCGTCCGTGGCGGCGGGTGCCGGCTCGACGGCGCCGTAGTCGGCGGTCAGGCCGGCCCACCCGTCGGCGTATCCCTGGCCCACCGCACGGAACTTCCACTGGCCGGCCCGGCGGTACAGCTCGCCGCCGACGATCGCGGTCTCCCGGGTGGCCGCCATCGGGAAGCGGGCCACCTCCTCGCCGGTCCCGGCATCCGTCAGCACCAGCTCCAGCGTGCCGAGTCGGCCGAGGGCGCCGCCGTCGGCGGTGGCGCAGAGCAGAATCCGCTCGATCTGCGCCGGGAGCGGGGCGAGGTCGGCCTCGACGGCGCCGCTCCCGGCCGACCGCACCCGCCCTGACGGGTCCGCCGGCCGGCCGCCGCCCACCACGCCGTCGTCGGCCACCCGGCCGTCCGCCCCGAGGAGCAGCGCCCAGACCCGGACGTCCGGCCCGCCGGGCGACCGTGCCCAGGAGAAGGCCGCCCGCACCGACGGCGCCGCGACGACCAGGTTGGCGCCCTTGCCCAGCGAACTCGAGGTCATCCCGCCAGTCTGCCAACAGGCCCGGCGGATCGGCAGCCCCGCCGCTCCGATTGCCGTGGACATTTCAGGAGCGATTCCCGGTGAATACCACGCCGAATTACCGCTGTCCATCACGTAGTGGAACGGCTTGACTACCGATCGCGCCGGACGGTTGGATAACGCCAGTTGCCACCGGCGGGAATTCGCCGGTATTCGGCCTCCGCCGAGGGAGAGTTGTGCCTGAATTCGCCGGGACCGGTCGAATATTTCGCCCCGCCGCCAGCGCCCGGTCGTTCCTGACCGTTTCCGACCGCATTCCCGGTCGCATTCCGTGCTGCGGAGCGCGGGCGTGACAGCATTCCGTCCGGGCGCCGGCCCGCCACTGCCCGCCGTGGTGCGGACGGACGCGGCCGGCCGCCTTGCGACGGTGCTCTCCGCCACCCCGGGCGGGCGGCCGTCCGGCACGCTGACGGTGCTGGGGGACCCGGGCGGAGTGTTCCACCTCGCCTCCGGCATCATCACCGCGGTCGACTCCCCGGGCGCTCCGGACGTCGCCACGCTGCTGCTCCGCTCGGGGCGGATCGGCGCCGCCGACTGGGAGGCCGCCTGCCACGCCGGCGCGGCCGACGGCCGGACGGGCGCCGAACTGGTCGCCCGCCAGCTGCTCGGCGCCACCGAACTCCAGCTGATGTGCATGATGGCCGCCCTGGACGGTGCCTTCGCGGTCGCCGCCGGACGGGTCGACGGATGCACCCTGGCCGGCGGCCCGCCCACCCACCGGCTGCCCGCACCCCAGGGCGTGGAGCCCGAGTGGCTGCTGCAGGAGACCGACCGCCGGCTCCGCGCGCTGGCCGCCCTCCGCCCGCCGCTCTCCCCGCTGCACGACCGGATCGGCCCCGCCCCGGGGGCCGACCGCCGCACTGCCGGCGACGGCCGGGGCAGCCGGCTCACCGGCGAGCGGCGGGAGATCCTGCAGTGCGCCAACGGGCGGCGCAGCGCCCGGGACATCGCCTTCCGGCTCGGCCGCAGCCTCTACGCGGTCACCGTGGAGCTCTCGCGGCTGCTCGCCGACGGACTGGTCGAGATCGTCCCGCCCGGTCCCGCGGTCCCGGTGGCCGGCGGCCGCCCCGGGGTGACGGCGGCCCGCCGCCCGCCGGACCCGCCTCCGGTCCACCAGCCGGCGGGCCGACTGCCGCTGCCCAGGCGCCGCCGGGGGGCCAGCGGCATCAACGACGTCCTGTCGTGGCGGCCCGCGGCCGGCCGCCACCACCGCGCACCCGGTTCCTGAGCGGGCCCGACCGCCCGGCCTTCCGCCGGCGTTTCTGCACCCGGTGCGGCGGGCGGTTCCGGCATGCCGTGGAACGCGGCGCGCGGCCCCGAACAAGGAATTCCAGAACAGGAGAGATGTGAGCAGTGGAAACGGCGAATTGCTCGCCGAAATGCGCACCCTGCGGGACCGGGTGGCGGGTGTCACCGATCTCGCGCTGGCCGCCGTGGACGGTCTGCTGATCACGGCCGACGCCGAGGAGGGGCTCGACACCGAGAGCCTGGCCGCGCTGGCCGCCGCCGCCCTCGGCCTCGCCCGCCGGGCCGGCCAGGCCACCGGCAAGGGCCTGCTGCACCGCACGGTGGCTCAGTTCAGCCACGGCTACGTGGTCGTCCAACCGGTCGGCCGGATGGGCCTGATGACCGTCCTCGGCGACTCGGGCCTGGACGTCGCCCGCCTGCACACCGAGTCGCAGGCCGCGGCCGAGCGGATCGACCGCCTGCTCACCGCCGTACCCCAGGCCTGACACCCCGCCGGCCCGTCCTGCCGGCATTCCGACGTGTTGTCAGCCGTGTTGTCAGCCCCACCGCAGAGAAGGAGCACCATGAACTCACCGCAGGGATTCGGGAGCATGTCCGACCGGGTGCAGAACCTGGTCAAGGGCCTGCGCTCCGAGGTGCCCGAGTGCCTCGCCGCCGGCGTCATCGACATGTCCACCGGCATGCTGCTGTCCGTCGAGACCGTCGACTCCCATCCGCCGGAGGTCCTCGACATGCTGGCCGCCGCCACCCTCGACCTGTTCCAGGGCCGCAACGTGGTGATGATCGAGGGCATCTTCAAGGAACGGCGCGGTGTGGTCAGCGACCGCCACTACTTCCAGGAGATCCTGGTCAACAGCGACAACCTGGCGCACCTCTTCCTCCGCGTCGACAGCGGGGACGAGATCGTCGCCGTCGTCGTCTGCCGCAACACCGTGAACGTCGGCATGCTGTTCGCCCAGTCCCGCCGGGTCCTGAAGGAGACCGGTCGGCTCTGACCGCGGTGACGTGGACGCCCTTCACGGTGCAGTAGCCGCTCGCATTCCCCTGCGGTCACGGGTCGATGCCGAAGCCGGGGGCGGAGCCGCCGGGGTTCGGCAGGAAGTTCAGTCCGAAGAAGGAGAACCCCAGCCGACGCACGGCTGGGGTTCCCTCGGGGCGCTGGGTGTCGGTCAGCGGGTGGAGCCGGCCGTGCCGCAGACTTCCCGTCTACGTGTCGGCAGGCGGCACCCGGTGGCGATCACCGTGGGTGGGGCGGGTCAGCGCTGCAGGGTGAGGACGCCGGGCCGGTACGGCAGCTGGTCGTAGGGGCCGCCCGCGGTGGGGGACTTGCCCTGGTAGAGGAACTGCAGGTTGCAGGGGTCGATGGTCATGGTCTGGTCGGGGTTGCTGCGGACCAGGTCGCCGTGGCTGATGTCGTTGGTCCAGGTGGCACCGCTGTTGGCCTTGCCCGCGAAGGGGTTGCTCTCGCTGGCGGCCTGCGGGGTCCAGGAGCCGTTCAGGCTGGAGGCCGTGAACGAGCGGAAGTAGCGCCCGTTCGCCCCCTGCGCCTCGACGATCATGAGGT
>NZ_JBFAXX010000058.1:0-54339 GCF_040680995.1 Kitasatospora sp. NPDC051914 | reverse complement strand
CCGGACGAACTCCGAGGCCTGCACCATCGACACGAAGGTGCCGGTGTCCAACCAGGCCGTACCGCGGTCGAGTCGGGTCACCTGGAGCTCACCGGTCTGCAGATAGGCGTCGTTGACCGCGGTGATCTCCAACTCGCCCCGGGCGCTGGGCTTCGGACCCCGAGCGATCTCCACCACGCGGTTGTCGTAGAAGTACAGCCCGGGCACCGCGTACCGGGACTTGTATGAAGCCGGCGGCCGGGCGTCAAGACGCGCTCGACGACCAGCTCATCGGGCAGCTGGTCGACCGGACGAGGGCCGAGGGTCCGAACCTGACCGGCACCGGCGGGCTGCTGCAGCAGCTCACGAAGAAGATCCTGGAGTCCGCCCTGGAGGGCGGGCTCACCGACCACCTCGGCCATGAGAAACACGACCCGGCCGGAACCGGCTCCGGGAACTCGCGCAACGGCGCCCGCTCGAAGACCGTGCTGCCGAGGTCGGCCCGGTCGAGATGGACGTGCCGCGCGATCGGGAGGGCACGTTCGAGCCGCAGATCGTGCGCAAGCGCCGGCGGCGGCCGAGGAAGCCGCGATGACCCGCGGGAAGGCGGCCCTCAACGCCTTCGAGATCGCCTTCGAAGGCCGCCTCTCCGCAGGCCGCTGACCATCAACTGACCAGGAGATTTGCACCATTGATTTGACACTCCCCGTGGGCGCGGGCTGCCCGGGGGGGCGGGAGGCGTGTTGCGCCACTGGAGGGCGCGCGGTCCTCGTGAGCGCGACTTTGGGAGCGTCCGAGTGTGATGGCATGTCCGGGACCGGAGACGATTCGGCCGGCGCCGCGAGGCGCGAGGGTGTGGCGGGCGATGACGGCTCCCCGGGTGGTGGAGATAGACAGGTAGGGCTCGTCCAGGCGCCAGCTGACTTCGACTCCGGCGCCCACGAGGCCGGGTGAGACGGCGTAGTGGTTACCGCGGAAGGGGACGAGGTCGTGGGAGGTGACGGTCCGGGCGACCTGGATCCAGGCGGGGAACGGGGCGGGAGGCAGTGCGAGGTCGCGCTTGTCGGCATCACGGATCTCGCTGACCACGTCACCTGCGCGGTCAGGGTGTTCGACTTCCGGGTGGCGTAGGTCGAGCCAGGCGGCAAGGTGGTCCAGGCTCCCCTGCGCAGTCTGAAGGCGAGTGTCCGGGTCGACGGTGCGCCACCAGAAGTCTTCGATGGGGCGCAGCGGGTCCAGGAGGGGAGAGGGCGGGATGCTGTGGCAGGGGCAGCCGTTACTGATGGCGGTGCCGTAGTACCGGGCGACCTTGAGGAGTTCGGGTTTGACCCTGCCGTTGGTCTGGCATTTCGCTGCGGGTAGGGAGTCGAACCGCCAGGAGCAGCCGGTCCGGCCCAGACGTCTGAGAACCAGGTCGATGGCCTCGATGACCTGGGGCAGGTTCTCGTTCTCAGCAAGGGCCGCACGCCAGCGGCCGCTCGGCAGAGAACCGACCAGGACGTGGGCGTGGCTGCCGGCTCCCCACCGCGGCGGGGGCTCGGGCAGCTTCAGCCAGGTGAAGCGCAGCTCGTCGCCGTCGGCCGGCGTATCGCCGGTGTCTTGGCCCGGAGCGGTGTATCGGCACTGCGTGCAGGCGGGCCGTAGATGGTTCCTGCGCAGTGCCCGGGTGAGCGTCGAGTACCCGCCCTGGTAGCCGAGTTCGGTGATCTCTTTGAGGAGGACGGTCGCCTCAAGGTGGGGGTCGTCGCGCAGACGCTGTTGGCAGTACGGGACGTACGGCCCGAACGGGTCCTGCGGGGAGTTCCTGACGCCCGGGGTGCGTCCCCCGACGAGGTAGGACCTCACAGTCTTGCGGTCGCGGCCCAGGGACCTGGCGATCGCCGACAGTGACCATCCCTCGCTGTACAGCCTCCGCGCGTCTGCGTATTCCTCTCGGGTAAGCACCCAGGCCTCACAATCCGACCCACGCCATGTGGACGCTGAATTGATGACATCTAAAGGAGGCCGGAAATATAACACGCAATGGGGGCATGCCACGCGGAGCCATGGTGTTTTATGGCGGGCTTCGCGCCCCTTGGGGAATTTTGCAGAGCGCCTTGAGCTGCCCCCGTCAAATTTTGGGGGGATTTGATTCAGGCGCCGGCTGAAGAAACCTTTCTTCACGCCGCGCCACTCATCGGGGAATTTCGTTTAGCGCCTGCTGCGACCTGGCCCCGACACTGGGCGCCTGGACTGCGGCAAGCGGACGAACGCCCGGGCAGCGGCGGCACGATGGTCGATCGCGGATGACAGATGGGGAGTTTCACGAAGCGTTCGATCGATATTTTCACGACGGGGACATGATCTTCGTTGGCCGAATCCCTCCCCTGGATGTGATCGATCCCCCACGACGCGCCGGCCTGCGCCATCACATGGGGAGTTTGGCATAGCACGAGCGATGCTGAATATCGAATGACGCCCGTATGCCGTATACACCTACCCCTGTGCACGATCGTTGATGGAGCATGAATTCAACTCATCAGCCCAGGGAGCCGCTGCCACGCCCGGGTTCGGGTGTGAATCCACCGCGGGATCCCGTGTGCACCTTGGGGAAGTGGCTCTTCGTGCCCGACCGCGTGAACGCAGCCGGTGACGTCCGGTTCGGTTACCTGTGCCGCAACGGTGAGCGGGTCGTCCTCCAGCACTGCTCTCGCCTGCTGGCCGACTTCGTGCGGACGTTGCGCGAGTTGGAGGCCGACCTCGCCGCCCGGCTTGGTGGGGGCGAGCTGAGGCCGTCGGTGGTGGTTGACAGCGAGGCGTGGCTACCGCCTGTGTGCGAGACCGAGATGATGAAAGCGAGGGGGACATGCACGACCCAGCAGGTGACTTCTTTCTTCAGTACGGGACCATCGTCGAGAACACCGACGGCGGCTTCCGGTATGACGATGCGGCGGGGCACTGCGGTGCGGCAGGACATGACGACCCGGCGGGGCACTACGACTGGTACGGCAGTGGCGCTGCCTTCGATGCCCTGAGGTCAACGTTCACCGTGCCCGAGGGGACGGCCGACTGGCAGCCAGGCGGCACATATGTGTTTCCCCGTTCGTCCCTGCTGCAAAAAAACCCGACGCCGATGGGAGCGGAGGCACGCTCCCGCTCGCCCCGGGCCCGACGTCGCCGGGATCCTGTGGCGGCATCGTGGCCGCGGACCGTGGGCCTGGCCTTTGGAACTCTGAGCACACTGGCATTCACCACCGTCTGCCTGCTGGGATGGATGTTCTCCTATGATCCACTGCAAGACCTGGCACTCTCCCGGGCGCCAGGGACGATGGCGCGGTTGTGGCCGATCGTCGTTCTCGGGCCGTGGTTTGTGGGCTGCCTGTCCGTCCTGCGCGCCGCCGTCGACGGCCGCCGTGTGGTCCACTCCTGGTTCGTGGTGATCCTGTTCTCTACCGTCTGTGCCGGATTGTGCATCGCCGATGCGTCCCGGACGGTTCTCGACATGGTGGTGGTGGGCCTTCCACCACTCACGGCCGCGGTCTGCCTGCATCAGCTGGTGCGCCAACTCAGCTGCCGCAAGCCACCGGGCCAGCCCGCCTCCCTGCGGGGCTCCCATAGGCTACCGCGCTGACGTGCCCGGAATCCCCGGAAAACAAATTCATGTGACGATATCAGAATTATGCGAGGGTGCTGGGATCTATCCCTGCACCGGTCAGCGCCAGACGCGGACATGGTCGGCTACATACGTGAACGGGATCAGGTCCACGGGCAGCTGGTGGTACCGGCCGGCCTCGACGGACAGATTGAGGATCAGGTAGGCCGTCCAGCCTCTGCCTGTACCAGTACCGTCGGAGAAGACCTTGGTCCCGTCGCGTACCAGTCGTTGCAGGCTTCCCCATAGCAGACTCCAATCGTGACCCAGCCACCCGGGCGGACGGCGGCCGGGTTGCGGTAGGAGAACGCCGCACGGCGGAGACCGTTGGTGAGCTCCAGGACGTCCGGATTATCGGGGCGGTATTCGAACAAGTCGATCTCGTTCGTGCCGTTGTACCAGGTCCACAAAGCAGGCCACGCGCCGGGGGCTTCCAGCAGCTTGACCCGTGCCTCGACGTAGTCCCCGACCCGGACCCTGAAATCCTCGGCGGACCCCTCGGTAGTCAGCAATCCGGTGGCCCAGGACTGTCTGCCGTTCTCGAGAGTCCGCGAGCCGGCCTCGTGGTAAAGTGGCCACGCCGTCCGCCACCGAGACCGCCGATGGGGTAAGGCCAGTCCAGCTTGTCGTCGCCCGGGTTGTGGTCGCCGCACCGGTACGCGCTGGTGGCATCGCCGATCCAGCGCTTCCCCCAGACGATGGGGCCGTCGAACTCCTCGTCGAACACGAGCGACCCACTCCCGGCGGAGGGCCCGGATCGTGCGGCCACGGCCACGGCGGCAGGGCCGCCATCGTGGGTGGCGCCGGCCAGCTCCGCGACCACAAGAGCGAGCAGCGCAGCCGAGAAGGTCACCAGGCGACGGCCCGGCCTTGATATCGAGGCATGAAGGACATAGGAACACTTCCTCAAGTGGCTGGTCCGGACCGGTAGTGGCCTCCGTGCCCCTGGCGGACAGAGCCGAGGACCGGGCCGTGGATTGTGCCGGACAACAAGGGCGCAGCGTTGCGTTCCGGGATCACCACCGCGCGGCCGGAACCTGAAAACCGTCCGGCAGTTCGCGATTCAGACATTCGTACCGGTTGCCCGGTGTTGTCAACTTGTCCGTGGCAGCGGGATGAGGGCCTGCATCGACGAGCCTTTTCAGAGCGGCCATCGATCGGGTGACGGCTGGGCGGTCGCGGACCGGGGGAAGAACGGACAGGGCTCCCAGGCAGTTGAGTGAGGTATCTGTCGTCTCAACTCTTCTGCCGGAGAGCACTGTCACGGCAGCTGTAGTTCGTGATCTGTAGCGCATCGCCGCTGGTCATCGGGGTGGAGATGGCGGCAGAGATGGAACGGCCGCCACGATCGTGATCGTTTGTGACGACGAATCAAGACTCGGCGGCCGTGGAGGCAACCGTAGCCCAAGAGGTCTGGCGGGACGCCTTCGGGGAGGTGACGGGCCTGGTGGCGGGGTGTTTCCGCGCCGGGAGACGCGGCGGACCTTCGCCGAGATGACCGAGGCACTGCTGATAGGCATCGAGCGGGCGAATTGCTGGACCCTCGCGGAAGCACTGGGCCACCCGGGCCCGCACCGCTGCAGCACTTCCTGGCCCGCGCGGTGTGGGACCACGACGCCGTGCGGGACCATTTGGCTCGCTGGGCGGTACGCAACTCGCCGATGACCGGGCGGTGCTGGTCGTGGACGAGACCGGCGACGAGAAGTCCTCCACGGACGCGGTCGGCGCCGCGCGCAGTACTCCGGCGCGCTGGGGGCTTGTATCTCAATTAATGCTTGTCCAGCATGAGTTGGTGGGAGGGTGGACCATGACAGTGCGTCCGCCCGTCATCGCGTTACGGGCCAAGTTCGATCGGATCCTGCCGCATCTTGATGAGCGGCGCCGTCGGCTCTATCTGGCCAGCGAGGCTGCGGCCATCGGCCACGGCGGGATCGCCCTGGTGGCTGCCGCCTCGGGGACCAGTGCTTCCACCATCTCGCGCGGCGTCACTGAGCTGGCCGGGGACCCGGTGCCGACGCGGAGAGTCCGGGCTGCGGGAGCCGGCCGGAAGCCGTTGACGGTCACCGACCCCAGCCTGCTGGCGGCGCTCGAGGCGCTGATCGAGCCGCACACTCGAGGTGATCCCGTCTCGCCGCTGCGATGGACCACCTTGTCGCTGCGGGCCCTGGCCTCGACCCTCACGTCGCAGGGCCACTCGGTCAGTGCCGCAACCGTCGGGCGCCTGCTGCACAGCCTGGGCTACAGCCTCCAGGGCACCGTCAAGACCACCGAGGGCGCCGGCCACCCGGACCGCGACGCCCAGTTTGCCCACCTGAACGCCACGGCCACCGCCTTCCTCGACGACCGGCAGCCGGTGATCAGCGTCGACACCAAGGCCAAGGAATGGCTCGGCAACCGCGACCGGCCCGGCCGCACCTGGCGGCCGGGCAAGGACCCGATCAAAGTCGACTGCCACACCTTCACCACCAGTGACCAGCCCGTCGCCATCCCATATGGGATCTACGACATCGCCACCAACACCGGCTGGGTCAACGTCGGAACCGACCACGACACCGCCGAGTTCGCGGTCGAGTCCATACGCCGCTGGTGGCGCAACCGCGGACAGGTGCACCACCCGAACGCCACCCGGCTGCTGATCACTGCCGACGCCGGCGGCTCCAACGATCCCCGCCGCTGGACCTGGAAGAAGCACCTGGCCGCCTTCGCCCTGGAGAGCGGCCTGGAGATCACGGTCTGCCACTTCCCGCCGGGCACGTCGAAATGGAACAAAATCGAACACCGAATGTTCTGCCACATCACCGCGAACTGGCGCGGCCGACCGCTGACCAGTTACCAGGTCGTCATCGAAACCATCGCCGCGACAACCACACGCACCGGGCTGACCATCGGCGCCGAGCTGGACACCGGCAGCTACCGCCTGGGCTCCACGGTGACCGCTGCCGAGTTCCAGGCCTTGCCGATCACGCCCGATGCGTTCCACGGCGACTGGAACTACACGCTGGCACCCGTTCCGCCGCGGACCCCAGATGCGCCGGTGGCCGCTCGGCGGATCGACCCCGCCCTGACCGAGATGCTCAGCAATCCGGCCCTGACCGGCATGCCGCGGTCCGACTTCGAACGCCTGGTGGCAGTCTCGGAGCCGTACTGGGACGCCCTCGCCGAGGCCGCCTTCCAACGACGCTTCCACCGTCCGCGCAGCTACCTCCACCCGCAGACCAGCAGTCTGGACCACTACCACCGCCTCCTGACGGCGCTGTTGCGCCGCCGCAGGGCGATCACCAGCACTCTCCTGGCGGAGCTGCTGGGCGTCACCCGCACCAACCTCTCCAACCAGTTCCAGGACGGACACCGGCTCCTGGACCTGCACCGCGTCATCGTCACACCCCTGCCTGGATCGCCCGCCCGGACCCTCGAACAGCTTCGAGTTCGCTTGCCTGACGAGAACCACCAGGAAGATCGAACCTGGCAGTTATTCAGATACAAGCCCTGGGCGGGATCGGCCTGTGCCAGGTCGCCGTCCACCTGACCTACGCGAGCCGGTTCGGGCACGCGCTGCTGGACCGGGCCCTGTACCTGACGAAGGACTGGGCGGCCGACGACGAGCGCCGCGAGCTGACCGGCGTGCCCGACGAGCTGGTGTTCGCGACCAAGCCGCAGCTGGCCGCCGCGATGCTTCAGCGCGTCCGCGAGGCGGGGCTGCCGGCCCGCTGGGTGGCCGCCGACGAGGTCTATGGTGGGCGCGAACTGCGGCTGGCCGTCCGGGAGCTGGGCTACGACTACGTGATCGCCGTCCCCAAGGACCACCGCGTGGCCACCCCGGCCGGGACCTTCACCGCCGCGGCACTGCTGACCCGACTGCCCCGACGAGCCTGGCAGCGGCTCCGGACCGGCCACGGCACCAAGGGCGACCGCCACTACGACTGGGCAATGATCGAGATCGTGCCGGACGACACGCCGCCCGGCCACGACGAAGGGCACGGCTTCCTGCTGGTCCGCCGCCACCGCTACACGCGCGAACTCTCCTTCTGCCGCTGCCACTCCATCACCCCCGTCGCCCTGGCCGACCTCGTGGCGACGGTCTGCGCCAGGTGGCGCGTCGAGGAGGACTTCGCCGCCGCGAAGTCCTTGACACGACTCGACGAAGGCCAGGTGACCTGCTGGAACTCATGGATGCGTTGGAGTCTGGTCAGCCTGGTCGCGGCTGCCCTGCTGGCCGTCGCCCTCGCCCGCACCCATTCCGCGGGCCCGACGCCCGAAGCCGAGCTGATCCCGCTCACCCGCCCTGGACTCCTCACCTTGCTGCGGGCCACCGTCCTGCCCGAGCCCCGCCGCGACCTGGCCCACGTCCTGCACTGGTCGTGCTGGCGCCGCCGCCACCAGCACCGCGCAGCGGCCTGCCACCGCCGCTGGAACGAGACCACCGCTACCGCGACTGCATAACCGGCGAACCGCCAAGATCACGAACTGCACCTGCCGTGTCAGTTCACTACCCTCGAGGAGGATTCAGGCCGCGGCCCCGGTGGTCGGAGCGGGGGAGCCGAGCGTGATGGCACCCGGGACGGTCGGAGGAACGCTCGGGAGGCCGAGCGAGGCTCTGACCGCGGCCTTCTTCGTGTTGCTGCTCATGGAATGCTGGGCGGCGGACACCTCACGCTGCAGTGTGGCCGTGTCAGCCGACTGCTGCGCCGCGCGGAGATGCTGGAGCAGCTCTCTCAACTCGCCCGCCCGGTCTGCCACCGGCTGCTGGGCCTTGCCGTCCCAGGGGCAGGACTCCAGGACCTGTACCGCCGAGGTCCCCGACTGGAGGAGGGTGCCGGCCCACGCGCGGTAGGCGTCCGGGGCACGCTCCACGGCTGTGGCCGGCACGAGGGCCGCATCCACGAGGAGACGGGCCTCGGCCTCCAGATAGGCGAGCTGTTGCGGCGTCAGTCGGGACCGGTCCTGGCGCAGCGACGACGTCATCCCGCCCGTGATGTCGAACGTGCAGATCGCAATGGACCTGCCGGGGCTCTGCATGCCCGTCCGGTCCGGGTCGATGTGGCTGGGCATGACGTTGTCAGGGATCGCCCAGTCGTCCAGCGCGTAGCCGGGACGCAGCTTCTCGCACTCCCGGTAGCTCTCCGACTCCCCGCCGGGGTAGGTCGCGCCGTGGAGTTCCGCGATCGCGTAGACCTCCCCGCGGTGCGGTCGGCCGCACGGGACCCGCCACACCACCGTGACCGGCCCGAACGAGGCCCGCGTCGTCTCCCCTTCGGAGGGCGCGAAGAAGCAGTCCCCGACCTTGAGATCGAGGACGGCCACCATCCTGGGCGACGCCTCCTGGCCCGGCGTAGGCGAGCTGATGCCCTCACTCCGGTGCCCGGAGGCGAACCAGATCCCGGCGATGACCATCATCGGCGTGGCCAGCAGCAGCCCGATGCCTGTTCTGCTGCGGCTGCCCCGGCGGTTGAAGTTCGACACGGCTGACCCCCCGTCGCGCTGCGTGCCCCCACACGAATCCTGCGCAGACTGTAGCGAACCGCCGGAAGCGACGGGCCCGGAGCGCACGTACCGCGCCCGTGCGTACGACACCTCGGACGGGTGGGCGCAGACTGGGGAGGAGCGACCTGCGGGAGGTGGTCGGTCATGCGGACCCGGATGGCCTGCGGCGCGGCAGGAGCCGCGGTGTTACTCTTCGCCACCGCCTGCGGATGCGGCACCGGGAGCAGGTGCTCCCCGGTCACCACACCGCCGGCACGGCCGCCGCGACCGTGACCGCGACGGCCACCGCCACGGTCACCGAGAGTGTCGCGCGCTGACCAGCGGCAACGCATCACAGATCACGAACTACAGCTGCCGTGACTGACCACCCTGTTCGCCGCCTTCGACACCAGCAGCGGGAAGGTCATCACCTCCCTGCACCGTCGGCACCGCGCGACGGAGTTCAAGAAGTTCCTCGTCAAGATCGACCAGGAGGTCCCGGACGGCCTCGGCATCCACCTGATCTGTGACAACTGTGAGGATCATGGGGTGCCGCAGGGAGCCGGAGCCTGACCCGTGCGACAACTGGCGTCAGCTGCCTTGGTGTAGATCTGTCGGCTCCGGCGCCCTGCGGCTCTCGCCGGCGCCAGCCCGGTGGACGTGTCCCGATAGGGGCTTTGCCGCACAAAGCACCGTCACAGTCCTGACCGCCCGCCGGACCGGCATCGGCCACCAGCCCCAGTCCGAGGAGCCCCGTGACCGTCACCAGCATGCCCCAGCCGAGCCTCCCCGTGCAGCGATCCTTTGTCTCGGAGGAGGTGGTCCTCGGAGTCGACACCCATAAGGACGTGCACGTCGCCGCGGTGATCACCTCGCTGGGAGCCTCGCTCGCGCACCAGGAGTTCCCGACCACGGCTCTGGGATACCGCCAACTGGTCGCCTGGGCAAGGTCCTTCGGCGCTCTCAACCGCGCAGGAGTCGAGTGCACCGGATCCTACGGAGCCGCACTGGCACGCGTCCTGCGTCGTGAAGGTATCGAGGTCATCGAGGTCAACCAGCCCGACCGCGCCACCCGGCGCAAGCGCGGAAAGACCGACGCGATCGACGCGGACGCCGCAGCCCGCGCAGTCCTGTCCGGGCGCGCCACGACCACGCCGAAGACCGCAGACGGACCCGCGGCGGACATGCGCGTCCTGCGGCTGGCCAAAGAGTCGGCAGTCAAGGCCCGCACGCAGGCGATGAACCAGCTCAAGGCCGTCCTCCTGGCCGTCGACCCCGACCTGCGCGAGTTGCTCGCCGGCCTGACCAACACGGCCTTGATCGCCACGTGCGCGGAGCTGGCGGGCGACCAAGGCGCAGCCGTCTTCACGTTGCGCATGCTCGCCCGCCGGGTTCAGAACCTGTCCGAGGAGGTCAAAGAGCTCACCCGGCGCACGACGAAGGCTGTCCGGACCTGCCGGCCGCAGCTGCTGGAGCTCGTGGGCGTAGGGCCCGACAGCGCAGCCGTTCTGCTCATCGCCGCAGGTGACAATCCCGACAGGCTTACCGATGAGGCGTCCTTCGCGGCTTTGTGCGGGGTCGGCCCGGTCGAGCAGTCCTCCGGCAAGACCCAACGCCGGCGCCTGAATCGAGGCGGAAACCGGCAGGCCAACGCCGCCCTCTACCGCATCGTGATGACCCGCATACGCTGGGATGAACGCACCCAGGCGTACCTTCAACGCCGCACCGCCCAAGGCCTCTCGAAGCGAGAGATCATCCGGTGCCTCAAGCGCTACGTCGCGCGCGAGCTCTACCGGCTCATCCAACCAACGAGCGGGACCACCACGACGGCCTCTGTAACTTGACGAAACAATAGGGGCATCTACGGAACCACAAGACCCCGGCCATCCGTACCTGGCTGGCACAACATCCCCGGTTCCACATGCACTTCACCCCGACCGAGGCCTCGTGGATCAACCAGGTGGAGCGCTGGTTCGGCTTCCTCACCGACCAGATGATCCGCCGCGGATCCCACAAGAACGTCCAAGCCCTCGAACGCGACATCCGTAACTGGGTCAGGAACTGGAACGAGGACCCCACACCGTTCACCTGGACCAAGACCGCCGACGAGATCCTCGACTCTCTCGCCCGATTCTGCCGACGGATCTCCGGCGCAGGGCACTAGACTTCCGGAGGCCGTGCAAGAGAACGAGGAGGTGGTACCCGTGAACGCAGTATCGACATGGGTGCTCCCCTCCGGGGTCACGGTCGGGCGATAGGTCGTCGTCCGGGAGCGCCGTCTCTGAGCCCTCCCGAAAGGCACGACCGTGCAATTCACTTCCGAACAGCGCCTCGACGACGGCGTCCTCGAGCGCGAATTCACCCTCGGTGAGATCCCCGGCATCCTGTGGACGCCCGGATCCACGTCCGCACCGGCGCCGCTGATCCTGCTCGGCCACCCTCCCCTCGGGCTTCGCAAGATGTACCCCCGACTGGTGGCCCGGGCCCGGCACTCCGCGGCGGAGGGCTTCGCCACGGCCACCATCGAGCTCCCCGGAAGCGGCGACCGGCCCCGCTGGCCCGCCGTCGAGCAGGCCCGCGCCGACCTGCGCCGGGCGATGGAGGCCGGCGAGCCGGTCAGTGACGCAATCGTCGACGCCCTCGTCCTCCCGCTGGTCGACAAGGCGGTCCCGGAATGGCAGGCCGCCCTGGACGCCCTCCTTTCGCTGCCCGAGATCGGCGGCCCGGTCGGGTACTCGGGGGGAGTGATCTCCATCGGCATCCGGCTGGCGGTGGTCGAGCCGCGCATCTCGGCCGCCGTTCTGTTCGCCGGGAGTTTCGTGCCTCGCGCCGTGTTCGAGGAGGCCCGGCAGGTCACCATTCCGCTGCACGTCCTGCTGCAGTGGGACGACGAAGGGAACGACCGGCAGGCGGCCCTGGACCTGTTCGACGCCTTCGGCTCCAAGGAGAAGTCCCTGCACGCGAATCTCGGCGGGCACACCGGCGTCCCGCAGTTCGAGGGGGACGCCGCGACCCAGTTCTTCACCCGGCATCTGCGCTAGCCACGGGCCGGCCCTGCCGCCGGGCCGGTAGGCGGTAGGCGGTACCGGACAGCACACCGCTCATCAAGGACAGGCTCAGGCCCTCCGCCCTGGCGGTGGTCAGCAGGTGCACAACCGCCCCGATCGAGGCGGTACCAGCCATCGGCGGCGGTACCGGCCGGTCGGGGCGGCGCTCGGCCACCAGCGGTACGGCGCCCGTGCCCGCCCGGGCGGGCACGGGCCGGGTCGGGGTGCGGTTCAGTAGGGCAGGACGCGGACCGGGCGACAGCCGAAGAAGCGGTGGGTGCGGCCGTCGGCGGGGTCGGTGCAGGAGTCCTTGACGCAGGCTTCGGTGTCGCCGGCCTGCAGGCCGGAGGTCTCGGTGTCGAAGTGCAGCAGCATGTCGAGGTCTCCGTCCTTCACCTCGGTGTCGGGGGTGTCGGTGTGTTCGACGACGTCGACCGGATGACCCTGGCCGTGCGGTTCGGTGCTGCCGCCCGGCCCGGCGAACACCACCCGGGGCGGGCCGAAGCGCACGGTGGGCACCTGGATGCGGGTCGCGTCGAAGGCGAGCGGCAGTCCGTACTCCCCTGCGGCGGTGGTCAGCACTCCGACGGTGACCAGTCCGCGCGGGACGGTCACCGGGCTGGGGAGGGCGCCCTGGGGCTCGATGTCGATCGCGACCGGAAGGACACAGTCCGCGGTGAACTCGGTCGGCCGGTGGTTGTTCGCCGGTTCGGGGTCGCTGTCGCCCTCCCGGGCGGGGGCGATCGTGGCCGTGAACCGCGCCCGGTCGTGGCCCTGGTGAACGAGATCCTCGCCCTCTGGGACCGTCCCCCGATCACCGAGGCCGTCATCGACGGCGACCTCGGCCCCCCTGCCATAGCACTCACGTCCGACAAGGGCATCTGCCAGCAGCCATCAACCACCCCGTCATAACAGGCGACAACCAAACTTCACCGGGCAACGACACCGTCTTTCACCACCACGCCACCAGCACCAACCAGCACACCGGGGCGCTGAAACAGGTGACGCACCACCACTGCAACCCACACGCCGCATATCAGAAAGGCGACGGCCTGCACCACACGGTGCAGGCCGCAGGCCACACGCACAACCTTGCCCTCAACCGATGAACCAGCAGATCAGAGCACACTCCGGCATGCCCACCCACGGCCTTCCGCACCAAGCTTCAGGTCAGCGGGTAGTCGTAGCGAATGAACCCCTTGAAGATCGCTACCTTGTCGTACAGCGCACGGGCGGCGATGTTGCCTTCCTGCGTGGTCCAGTAGAGACGTGAGACGCCACGTTCCCGCGCCACCCCGGCCACCTCCTCGATGAGCTTGCGCGCCACACCCTTGCCCCGCGCGGCTTCGTCGACGAAGAGGTCCTGGAGGTAGCAGCTGTCCCCCAACCAGAAAGTCGGGTGGAACAGATAGTGCGCGATGCCGACCAGCGTCCCGTCCGACCAGGCTCCGATGCCGTGGAACGCCGTACCGAGCCGCAGCTGCTGCCACGTCTCCTCGTACCCCTCGTCCGGCACCGGGGTGCGGTAGAAGTCCTTATAACCCCGCGCCAGCACCTCCCAGGTGCGGCGGTCCTCCTCGCGCAGGACACCGATGTCGATCACGGTCGCTCAACCTCCACTCGGGATCTCACCGCTGTCCTCGTTCGGCCCGCGAACGACCATAGAGACATGCCTCGGGCTTCCGCAGCAGTTTCCCCGGGCTCGAGCGCTTGGCGTGCACGGCCGTTCAAACGACCAAGGCGGTGAACTCGTTCCAGTCGTGGCCGTGCAACCGGTCGGAGGCAGGATCGACTCGGCGCTCGCTGACGCCGCACCCCGGTCCGCCGCGGACCCGGCAACCACGATTCAGAGCCTGTACCGGACCTCGCAGTGATGGCAGTGGAGGACGGCCACCGGTCCACCAGAACCGGAACGGGACTGCAATACGACCCACCCGAACGAGGCCGCGGACAGCGAGCCGAGGACGAACGCGACCGCCGCACCCGTCGTGCGGCCCGTCAGCAGCAATTCGCCGGCCAGGACGACGAGCACTCCGGCCGCCAGAAAACGCACGAGGCCACGGCTGCGGGCAACGGTTCGGTACCGCTCGCGGAACACGGTGAAATCCACCGTTTCCTCGCACCGCGGGCACCCCGACCCGAGAGCCTCGCAAGCCTGCGCCGTCTCGGCCCACGGCTCATCCGCCACCCGGCCGGCCTACGGTTGCGTCCGGGCCATTGGAACGGTGAGTGGGCGACCCGTTCAAGGACTGGCGATGCACCCCGTACACCGTGAACCGCCACGATCGACCGAACGCCGACCGCCCGCCGCACCCGACCCGGCGGCCGCAGTGTCGGACGCAGCCGTGGCGGGCCCGCCCAGCAGCGCTCCGGGTGCCGTCCCGGCGATCCATCTCCCTCGACTCGTTCGCCGGCTCGACGGGGCTCATCCGCAGCCACGCGCGCCCGGCGGCACGGCAGATCCGTCGCCGGTGCCGGCCGGCAGCACGGGAGTCTGCAGGGCGGCGCGGTCCACCTGGGAGGCACAGCGCAGCATCCACACCTGGCCGTGCACCGGCGGGGTGCCGTGGTTGGCGCGGGCAAGGTTCATCGGCGCCAGCGTCTCGACCGCGTCGTCGGGGGCGTCCGCGTAGGCCTCCGCCGACGGTGTCGGAGCGGCCGGGCCCGGTGGTGCCCTTCGGCATCTGGCGGTTTCCTCGATGGTCGGGGCGGGCGCTGCAGGCGGGACGGCCCGCCCTGAACGGCGGCGGGTCGGCACCGCCCAGAACCTGCAGACGAGCCCCACGACCCTGAATTCCAGTCTTGGCGCCCCGGTTCCCGGCAGGGACAAAACCCCTGATCTGCCGGAATTTCACTGCGCGGTGGGGACCCTGACGATCCACCGAGCCCACTGTCGATCCCTCGGATCCCCACGCCACGGCACGTGACCGTGCGCAACCTTGATCCACTTTTCGCAACAAACCCTAGTCCTCCTCGGAAGGTCGGCGGCGGCCCTTGCGGGGCGGACGGCTGTAGTGGAGTTCGAGGTCCGCCAGGGCCTTGGCCGCGCGGGCGGTCAGATCCGCGTGGCCGACCTCGTGGTGGGCGGCGGGGAACCAGACCGTGTCGGGCTTGTCCTCCCAGGTGTACACGGCCTGCGCGGCCCGGCGGACGTGGCAGATGGTGCCCACCGGGTTGGTGTGGAAGGCGAGTTCCAGCGCCGACAGGTCCCCCCGACCGCCGCCGGGGTCGGTGACGAAGACGGTCTGGGTAACGTGCAGATACTGCTCGGTGTCGGCGATGCGGCCGTCCATCACCTCGGAGTGCCGTTCCAGGTAGCCGAGTTCGGCGAACGCATCGAGCACGGCCTGGACCACGGGCAGCGGCTCCACATGAAGGAAGTCCAGGTCGACGAGCTCGGTCGGGCTGTCCTTCAGCTTGATTCGGGTCTGCAGCGAGAAGTCCACACCGAGGGCCTGACCGCCGACCTCGGTGAAGGAGCAGCCCCAGGGCAGTCGTCCGGCGAACGGCACCTGGCGCTCCGCACCGGCCGCGTGGTCGACTGCTATCCCGATCACCAGTGGTTCGAGGTGGCCCCGGGCGCCGAACGGCGGGTCGGGTTCCGGGTACGTCTGCCCTGGGAGTGCCCGATCACCGAACTGGGCGACCGCTCCACCGGCGCGAACCTCTCGCTGATCACCACGCTGAACACCGACGGGCACAGCGAGGTGCGGGACACCGACTTCCTGCACGTGGCCGCCGCACCGCTGCACGAGGCGGTGCTGGACGCCTTCCTCGCCGAGGGCTATCGGTGCACCGACGTCGAGGTGCACGGCGAAACCGTCCCGCACGCCGAACAGAGCCGCAACTTCGTGCAGACCTGGTTCCTCGAGGACACCACCCGGGGCGTCACCGCCCTCGCCCAGGTCGAGGCGACGATCCTCAACAGCCAGGTCGGCGCCCTGGTCTTCGTCCGCCGTGCCGACCGCGGCAGGATCACCTGGTACGACAAGCCCGCCGCGCTGTTCTTCCCGGTCGCTCACCACGAACTGGGCGACGCCGACCTGGGCGCCCGTCTTCGCGCCGCACTGGCGGACCTGCAGACCGTGGACCGCCTCGCCGGCTGACCCGCGCCCGACCTGCGCGACGGGCGGGCGGGCGTCCGTCAGCCTCGTTCGGCTGCGGCGGGCCAGATGCGGGCCAGGTGGGGGCGAGGGTCGCGGCGCCGGCCGAGGAGGCCGTCGTCGACATCGTGCCGGTCCCGATTCCCCACTGATCCCTGCCGCTTGCCGGCAACCCCGCTCTCTCTGCGGACCGGCCGAGGCCGGGCGCAGCGCCCGGCCTCGGCGGACCGTCGGCGGCACAGGAGCACCACCGCCCGGGACGGGGCTGGTGGCTGAAGGTGGGAACGTCGCCCCGGACTTGCCGGCTGCGCGACGCCTGCGTACCGGGATGTCGACGGCCAGGACCTCGCCGGCGACCCCTGACCCGCCGGAGCGCCGAACGCCCCGGCGGGTCCCCGACCGGACAGGATGAGACGCCCGGCCGGGGACCCGCAGCGCTCGGGGGTGCGGCGGGCGCAGCACTCACACGGCCGGCAGGACCGGGAGGTACGACCCCGCCCCGTGCACCGCCCGGTCGGCACGGCCGGATCCGCCCGACGAGAGCGGTCCCGCCCCGCACCTGCTCGTGGGGCGGGCCGATGCCTGTCCCGGTGCAGACCAGGCCGTACCCGTACCCGGCCCGGCGGCTACGGCTCGGCGGGAGCGCTGTCGTCCCCGGCCCGGACCGCGGCGCCGAATCGCCACGCCTCGATGTCTCGGTATCGGATCGGCCCGGGCCCACGGCCGATGTTGCTGCCGACCAGGTGGAGACGCTCGGCCCGCCACGGCCGGCCCACGAACCCGGCGAGCCCGGCCGCGGCACGCGGCACGCTGGTGGGATCGTCGCGACGGGACCGCGCCAGAGTCAGATGGGGGCGCAGCGGGCGATCCCTGAACCCGATCCCGCAGGACCTGACCAGCTCCCGGACGTCGGCGGCGAGCAGGTGCAGTCCCTCCAGGTCCCCGTCGATCCCGCCCCACAGCAGCCGCTCGTCGAAGTGGCCGCCCCCTCGCAGGCCCAGCTGCAGGGCGGAGTGCGACGCCGCCAGGCCGGCCAGTACCGGCCGCAGCAACGGCACTGCGGTGGCGGGCAGTTCACCGAGGAAGGCCAGGGTGATGTGCCAGTCCTCGATCCGGTTCCACCGCAGCCGCGGGTACTGGGCGTAAGCGGGCTGCAGGACCCGGGCCAGTTCGTCCTTGGCGTCGTCGGGCGGAGCCAGCGCCACGAACACGCGCAGGGTCGAGGGCTCGGAGGGAACGTCCACCAGGGATTTCTAGCACCTCACCGGCGTTCCCTGCCGGCGAGCAGGCCCGCGGGCGGCGCAGCCGCCGCCGGCAGCCGGGGGCGGTGTCCCTGCCCCGGACCGGACGGGCCCGTCGCAGCACCCCGCACCCCACTGCCCGGCCAGGCCGACGACTGTCGGTGTACCGGCACTTTGTCGGCCAGGACGGCGCCGCACAGGCCCGACCCCCGAGGACCGGCGCAACCGGTACGGATGGCACACCGTTGCCCCGGGGTGACGACCGGACAGATCCGGCCCATGGCTCGCCCTCCCGGCTCCGCCACCGCCTCGTACAGCCCTGCGCCGCCGGACGGCCGCGAACCTGCCCGGCGCACTGCGGCGGGCACTCGGCGACACCGCCGACGACGAGCCGCTCCCGCCAGCGGCCGTGCGGCCCGGCGGGCGGCCGCACCCACGCACCCCCGTCCGACCTCGGCAGATCGCCGCCGCCGAGCAGCTCGAAACCCCGGCACCCTGCCGGTGGACACCCATCGGCGCACCTGGACGAGCCCCGGCTGCCGCAGCTTCGACGAGGACACCAAGGACGCCGGCCCGCCGCAGGCGGTGGCCCGGACCGCAGCGGGGGCCGTTGTGCCGGGCGGCGGGACACCCCGGGGCAGGCCGTGCACAGCACCACGACCACCGGTCGGCCACGGCCCGGATCCCACCGCCCCGAAACCGGCCGGCACGACACGGCCCGGCCGCCAGGGGGGAGGACGGCCGGGCCGGGCACCAAGGGGGCGAAACGGACACCGCCCCGCTTGAGCGACGATACGGCCGACGGCTGCCCACAGCGGGAAGGCGCGCCCGCGTCCGGGCAGCCGCCTCCGGCACGGAACGCAGCACCCGTTCATGCGCCACCCCAAGGAGGGTTGGGCCCTCCCAACGAACGGACGCCGGACATCCCGGCGCCGTCGAAGGAAGGAACGACATGCGCGTCAAGAAGTTCGTCGCCGCGGCCGCCGTGGCCGGAAGCGTTCTCACCGTCGGGCTGGCCACCGCGGCGCCGGCGATGGCCGCACCCGCACAGGACTGCACCTTCGGTCAGGTCTGCCTGTACTACAACTCCAGCAGCTACGGCTACGGCGCGGTCTACATCCAGACCGGCGACGTCTCGAACTACGCCGGCAAGTACTTCAGCGGCGGCGCGAACGGCTCCAGCGGCTCCGGCGTCGAGGTGAAGAACCACGCGGCCGCGGTGGACAGCTGGATCGCCAGCAACTTCCGCGTCTACTACAACAGCGGCTACGACTGCAGCGTCGCCTGTCAGACCGTCGCACCGTACGCGAGCGTGAACCTCAACTCCTCGCTGAAGAACAACAACGCGTCCGGCCGGGTCGTCTGATCCAGCCCCGCACGAGAGTTCACGTCGGTCCCCGGCCCGCTGCACCCGGCCGGGGACCGGCACGGCCCACCCACCCGCCCAGCCCGCCTCGCCGACCCGGAAGGCCTCCGCCGCAGTGCCCAGTCGCCCTCGCCGCCGCCCCGCCGCCCTCACGCCACCGCGCCACCGCGCCACCGCGCCACCGCGCCACCGCGCCACCGCGCCTGCCACGCGTAGGCCGACTTGCGAGACACCCGCAACTGCTGGGCCACCTGCGGCGGGCGCATCCCCTGCTCGAACATCTCGGCAGCCTCCAGACGCACCCGCTCCCGCCGGGCCCGCTCCCGCGCGGTCAGACCACCACCATCCGGGTACCGCATACCACCGGCCTACACCCCGCCACCCCACCTGTCACCTCGAAAGCAAAAGATCAGTGGCCTGCCGCCCGAATCCGGTTCCGGAGCGTCTCCGGGTTGATACCGAGGTCCTCGGCGCCCTGCTTGATCGTCGATTCGGGCCGCAACTCGTACAGCGCGACCCGCGTCCGCCTCGAACTGCGGCGGGTAGCAGCACGGCGGAGTGCGGCAGCCCGAAATCCGCTTGCCCCGCTCTCCGCGTGCACTAAGGATCAGCACATGAGTCACGTCATACGAGCCGTAACCGTCGAGGACTGGCAGCACGTCAAGGAACTGCGTCTGGACGCGCTGCGGGACCCGGTCGCGGGAATCGCCTTCCTGGAGACGTACGACGACGCCGTCGCCAAGCCGGACGAGTTCTGGCAGGAGCGCGCGTCCGGCTCCCGCGGCGACATGATCGTCCAGCAGTTCGTCGCCGAGCGGACGGACGGCGGCTGGGACGGATCGGTGACGGTGCTGATCGAGCGGGCCGGCCGCGAGGACGTCTTCGGCGGGCCGGTCGACGTCGACCAGGCCCACCTGGTCGGTGTGTTCGTCCGCCCGGAGCAGCGTGGCACCGGCCTGGCCCGCGCCCTGTTCGACGCGGCGATCGTCTTCGCCCACGAACTCGACGAGCCCAAGGTCTCCCGTGTCCGCCTCTACGTGCACCAGGACAATCAGCGGGCCGAGGCCTTCTACCGGAAGATCGGCTTCGCCCGCAGCGGCCGCTCGGTCCCCGTTCCGGGCGACGAGTCGTCCGTCGAGCACGAACTCGTCCTCGGCTGAGCCCTGTCCGACGATTCCCGCCGAGCTCCGCGCGGGGGGCTGCAAGTAGGGTGCGGCGGTGCACGATCTGAACGACGATCCGGGGACGCCGGACATCCGCAGCGCCGCCCGCTACCTGCGCTGGCTGACCGCCAGGCAGAAGCGTCGGGTGGCCGCCGGGGCGGTGCTGAGCGTCGCGTGGATGCTCATGCTGACCCTGCAGCCGTACCTGCTGTCCCGCGCCGTCGACGACGGGCTCCGGGCCGGGCGCCCGCGCGCGCTGGTCGGCTGGACCGCCGCCATCCTGGTGGCCGGCCTGCTGAACGCCGGGATCAGCATGCTGCGCCACCGGACCATGACCAGGCTGCGGATGGACGCCACCTTCCGCACCGTCCGGGTGGTGGTCCGGCAGTCCGTCCGGCTCGGCGCGGCCCTGCCCCGGCTGGTCACCTCCGGCGAGGTGGTCACCATCGGTATCGGTGACGTGGGCCAGATCGCCCGGACCCTGACCTTCGTCGGCCCCGGTGTCGGCTCGCTGATCGCGATCGGTACGGTCGCCGTCCTGTTGCTGTCCGTCTCCCCGCTGCTCGCCGTCGTCGTGCTGCTCGGTGTACCGCTGATGGCGGTGCTGGTGGGGCCGCTGCTCGGCCGGCTGCGCGGCGCGGAGACCCGCTACCGCGAACGGCAGGGCCGGCTCGCCGCCCGGTTCGAGGACATGGCGGGCGGGCTGCGGGTGCTGAACGGCCTGGGCGGCAAGGAGACCTACGCCGAACGCTACCGGCGCGATTCGCAGGAGCTGCGCGCCGACGGCTACCGGGTCGGTGCCGTGACCAGTTGGCTGCAGTCCTTCGGGGTCGGCCTGCCCACGCTGTTCCTCGCCGCGGTGACGTGGCTGGCCGCCCGTCTCGCAGCCACCGGCGACATCACGGTGGGTCAGTTGATCGCGGTCTACGGGTACGTGGCGGTGCTGGTCTTCCCCGTCCAGTTCCTGGTCGAGAGCGGGCAGGACATCAGCCGCGGCCTGGTCGCCTCCGCCCGGGTGGTCCGCTTCCTGGCGCTGGACCCGGGCACCCGCCCGGACGGCGCCGACGCACCCGGTTCGCCCGCCGTGCTGCGCGACCCGGACTCCGGTGTCGAACTGCTCCCCGGCCGGCTGACCGTCCTGGCCTGCGCCCGGCCGCAGGACGCCGCCGCCGTGGTCGACCGGCTCGGCCGGTTCGCCGAGACCGCCGCCGAGTGGGGCACCGTCCGGCTCGACTCCCTCGCCCTGTCCGCCGTCCGGGACCGGATCCTGGTCGCGGACAACGAGGCCGCCCTCTTCGCCGGCCCGCTGCGCGAGGTGCTCTCCGGCCGCCACCGGCCCGACGACCGGGCACTACTGGCCGCACTGGAGGCCGCCGCCGCCCTCGACGTCCTGCGCGGGCTGCCGGACGGCCTGGACTCCCCGATCGAGGCCGACGGCCGCAACCTGTCCGGCGGCCAGCGGCAGCGTCTGCTGCTGGCCCGGGCGCTGGCCGCCGACCCCGAGGTGCTGCTCGCCGTCGAACCGACCTCCGCCGTCGACGCGCACACCGAGGCCGCGATGGTCGCCGGCCTGCGCCTGGCCCGCGCCGGACGGGCCACCCTGGTCACCGGGGTCTCGCCGCTCCTGCTGGACCAAGCCGACACCGTGCAGTACCTGGTCGACGGCCGGGTCGCCGCCACCGGCCGCCACCGCGACCTGCTCCGCGACCACCCCGGGTACCGCGCCCTGGTCTCCCGTGCCGAGGCCGAGGACACCGCCCTGTCGGCACCACGCCGTGCCGAGGCCGGGGACACCGCCGTACCGACCTCCCTCCGCGCCGAGGAGACCGTCCGATGAGCGCCCGTCTCCCCGTCGCCGGCCCCGCCGCGGTCCGCCGGGCCGCCCTGACGCTGATCCGCCGGGACGTCCGCGGCTTCACCGCCCTGCTCGCCCTCAACGCGCTGGCCGCCCTCGCCGGGCTGGCCGGCCCGTGGCTGCTCGGCCGGATCATCGACGAGGTTTCGGCCGGCGCCGGCACCCGCACCGTCGACCTGCTGGCGCTCGCCATTGTGGCCGGCGCGCTCGCCCAGCTGCTGCTGTCCCGGCAGGCCCGCTACGTCGCCCACCGGTTCGGAGAACGCACCTCGGCGCGGGTCCGCGAGCAGTTCGCCGACCGCGCCCTGGCCCTGCCCCCGGCGACCGTCGAACGGGCGGGGACCGGCGACCTGACCACGCGCGGCACCACCGATGTCGCCGCCGTCGGCACCGCACTGCGGGACGCCGCCCCGGACGTGTTCGTCGCCCTGGTGCAGATCGTCTTCGTCGTCGGCGCGATCATCGCCGTCCAGCCGCTGCTCGGCGCCTGCGGGATGATCGGAATGGCCGGGGTCTGGTCCGGCGCCCGCTGGTACCTGCGCCGGGCCCGCTCCGGCTACCTCGACGAGGGCGCCGCCAACTCCGCACTGGCCGAGGTCCTCGCCGCCACCGCCTCCGGCGCCCGGACGGTCGAGGCGCTCGGCCTGCAGGAGCGCCGGATCGCGGCGGGCGAGGCCGCCGTCGAGGAGTGCCGCCGCACCCGCGAGCGGACCCTGTTCCTGCGCAACGTCTTCTTCCCGATCGTCAGCGCCTCCTACACCGTTCCGGTGGTGGTGGTCCTGCTGACCGGCGGCCTCCTGCACGCGCACGGCATGGTCACCCTCGGTTCGGCGGTCGCCGCCGCGCTCTTCGTCCGCCAGCTGGAGCCGCCGCTCGACAACATCGTGATCTGGATCGACCAGTTGCAGAGCAGCGGCGCCGCCTTCGCCCGGGTCGAAGGACTGGCCGACGCCCCGCAGATCCCGTCGGCCCGCTCGGCCGCACCGGTCGACGACCGGATCGAGGCGACCGGCGTCCACTACGCCTACGACGGCCGGGACGACGTACTGCACGGGGTCGACCTGACGATCCGTCCGGGCGAGCGGCTGGCCGTGGTCGGCCCGTCCGGCTCGGGCAAGACCACGCTCGGCCGGCTGCTGGCCGGCATGGACGAGCCGCGCACCGGTACGGTGACCGTCGGCGACGTCCCGATCGCCGGCCTCGACCCGGACCAACTGAGGCGCCAGGTCGTCCTGGTCACCCAGGAGCACCACGTCTTCCTCGGCACCCTGCGCGACAACCTGCAGATCGCCGCGCCGGACGCCGGCGACAGCGAACTGCTCGCCGCCCTGGCCGCCGTCGGCTGGTCGCACGAGCTGCCGGACGGCCTGGACACCGAACTGGGCGCCGGCGGTCACCGGCTGGACGGCGCCCGGGCACAGCAACTCGCCCTGGCCCGGGTGGTCCTGGCCGACCCGCACACGGTGATCCTGGACGAGGCCACCGCGCTGCTCGACCCGACGGCCGCCCGCCGGACCGAACGCGCCCTGGCCGCCGTCCTGAAGGGCCGCACCGTCATCGCGATCGCCCACCGCCTGCACACCGCCCACGACGCCGACCGCGTCGCCGTGATGGAGAACGGCCGCCTCACCGAGGTGGGCCCGCACGAGGACCTGGTCGCCGACAACGGCCCCTACGCGGCCCTCTGGCATTCGTGGAACCGATAGGGCGCGAGAGGGACCGCGCGACCGGCGCCCCACCCGCCTGAATGCACGGTCGGTGGCGCGGTCCCCTCCTGCCCCGGTGACCCGAGTCGGAGATCGGCGTCGGTCGGGCGTGAGTCATCCCGCTCCGAAGGTCCTGCCGCATCGACGGTTCGCGCGGAGAACGGCCGACAGATCGGGGCCGAACGGGGAACCGACCGGGACCTTCGGCCCGCCATGCCGACGATTCCCTCCTGATAGACAAGGAGTGCCCTGCGACAAGGCAGTCAGAAGCCTTCGAAACCTCTACTTCCGGGGGAGACTCATGCTTTCCGATGACTCGGCCGTCGTGATCCGCGCCACCCTGCCCGCCGTCGGAGCAGCCCTGGACGACATCACCACCCGCTTCTACGCCACCATGTTCGGCGACCACCCGGAGCTGCTGGACGGGATGTTCAACCGTGGCAACCAGGCCAGCGGCGCCCAGCGACAGGCACTGGCCGGCTCCATCGCTGCATTCGCCGCCGCTCTCGTGGCACATCCCGACACCTACCCGCAGGCAGTGCTGGACCGTATCGCGCACAAGCACGTCTCGGTGGGTGTGACCGAGGACCAGTACGTGATCGTCCACAAGTACCTGTTCGCGGCCATAGCCCACGTGCTCGGCGACGCGGTCACCCCCGAGGTCGCAGCCGCCTGGGACGAGGTCTACTGGCTGATGGCGGGAGCCCTCATCGCCCAGGAGGCGCGCCTGTACCAGGGGGCCCAGGTCGAGCCGGGCGACACCTGGCGCCGGTGGACGGTGGTCGAACGCGTCCAGGAGACCCCGGACACGGCGTCCTTCCTGCTCCGTCCCGCCGACGGCGCTCCCGCGCCGGCCGCCAAGGCGGGCCAGTACGTCAGCGTACGCGTGCGCATGTCCGACGGCGTACGCCAGTTGCGCCAGTACAGCCTCTCCTCGGCGCCGGGCGACGACCTGCGCCGGATCACGGTCAAGCGTGTCGACGGCCAGGGCGCGCCCGACGGCGAGGTGTCCGCTTTGCTGCACGACACGGTGCACATCGGCGACGAGCTCACCCTGTCCGCTCCGTTCGGCGATGTGGTCCTCGACGACACGGACGACCCGCTGGTCCTGGTTTCCGCGGGGATCGGCTGCACGCCGATGGTCGGCATGCTCGAGCACCTCGTGGCGTCCCGCTCCACCCGCCCGGTCACGGTCCTCCACGCCGACCGCTCCCCCGGCGCGCACGCACTGCGCACCCGGACGCGGCAGCTCCTCCGCCGACTGCCCGACTGCCGAGCCGAGTTCTGGTACGAGAAGCCCGGCGCCGACGAGCCGGACGCCCACCCGGGTCTGATGGACCTGACCGGTTCGGAACTGCCCGAGGACGCCCGGGTCTACCTGTGCGGTCCCCTGCCCTTCATGCGCGAGGCCCGCGCACAACTGCTCCGCGCCGGGGTGCCCGCCCTCCGCATCCGGTACGAGGTGTTCGGCCCCGATCTGTGGCTGGCGGACGCCACCGCCTGAAAGGGAACGGCAGGCTGCGCCGGCAGCCGGCACCCCGCCGGCGCAGCCTGCCCGGCTCACGCCGGGGCCGCTCGGGTTCCACTGCTAGTGGGTGGTATCGGCTGTTAGCATCTTCGCATGGCGAAGCAGACGAACATCCGGCTGGACGACGGGCTCCGCGCCGCGGCCGAGGAACGTGCCAAGCGACGGGGGCTGAGCCTGCAGGGCTACCTCGCCGACCTGATCGAGCAGGACGTGAACGAGTCCCGGGCCGCGTTCATGGCCGGCGCGCAGGCGTTCATCGCCTCCTACGCGGACGCCTTCGAGGCGGAGTTCGGCGAGGACCGCTACCCCGGCCTGCCGGCAGCCGCCGACGAGGCTTCGCGGAACGCCGCGTGAATCTGAAGATCGACCTCGCGTGGATCCTCGCGGTCGCCCAGCAGATCCCGGGGGATCCGCAGGTGGTGGACTACGGGGTGCCGATCGCCGCCGAGGCGCGGCACCGGGCCGAGCTGCTGGACCAGGAGGTGTATCCGCAGGCGCACCACAAGGCTGCGGCCCTGCTGTGCGAGCTCGCCCGCAACCCGAGCCTGGAGGCCCGCAACCTCCTGTACGCGGCCACGGTGACCGCCGCCTACCTCGCGGCATGCGGCCTCCCGGTGAGGCCGGGGCTCGAAGGTGTTCTTCCGTTGGCGCGCGCGGCCAGGGAAGGGCTGCCGGTTCGTGAGGTCGCCGTGCGGCTCAAGGCCTGGACGGCCTGATGCCCCGGCCCCCGGCGGACATCTCCTGCCACGCGCTTGCGGCGGGTGGCGGGGAAGCGAGGGTGCAGGCGAGGACGGGAGGCGCGGTGGGTGGTGCACCGCGGGCGTGCCGGACGGTGGGAAAACCGGTTGGGCTCGGCGGGGCCTGCTGGTAACGTCTGCGCAGCCGTGAGAAGACCGGAGGAGGTGACACCCGTGAAGGCTGTATCCGTGTGGGTGCTCCCCATCTCCGTTGCGGCGGGCGACTGATCGAGGTGTCGCCGGGAGCGCCTGGTGAAAGGCACTCCCGAAAGGCAACACCGATGAATCCTTTGCACTCCACCCCGGCCGGGGACGACCCTGCGGTCCGGGTCGCCCGGATCTCCGAGACGCAGTGGCAGGCCGTCGCGGACGACCTGCCGGTCGGCAGCGGCGACGCGGCGCGCCGGCCCGACGGACGGCTGTTCGTCAGCATCGACGCGTGGCACGGCTCCGCGTTCGACCGCATCGCCGACGCCATGCTGGCCGACCTGCCGGAACCGCTCCACACCCTGGTCGACGAAGCCGATCGTGATACGGCGTCCGCCTGGGAGCGGCTCGGCTTCACACCGGCCCGCCGCGAGTGGGACCACCTCGTGCCCACCGATCCGCAGATCACCGGACTGGGCCCGGTACGGTGCCCGGAAGGCGTGACGATCCTCCCGGCCGGCTCCGCGGAGGAGGGCCCGCTGCGCGCCCTGGACCGCATCGTCCGCGACGAGGTCGAGGCCACGCTCGGCTGGCGGAGGATGCCGGCCGAGATCCTGCCCCGCCCCGTGGGGGACACCGTGGTCGACCCGTCGAAGTACGCGGTGGCGCAGGAGGCGGGCCGGTACGTGGGCCTCGTCCGGGTGGCGCCGTTGCGGCTGCCGCGGATCGGGCTGATCGCCGTCCGGGCGGACCGGCAGCGCCGCGGCATCGGCCGGGCCCTGCTGGCCCACGCGCTCGGCGCACTCCACGAGGCCGGAACGGCCTGGGCCCGGACCGAGGTGGACGCGTCCAACACGGCCGCCGCCGCGCTCCTCGCGGGCATCGGCGCCCGGCGCCGGGGCAGCACCCTGGAGCTCGTCCGCCGCTGACCCGCGGCCGCACCACAGGGCGCCGGCGACCGCCCCAGCACGTCGCCCACACCATCACCGACGCAGAAGTGAGGACCAATGACCAAAGCAGCAGGGGGCATAGAAGTCGAGGGCACCGTCGTCGAGTGCCTGCGCAACGCCACCTTCACCGTGCAGCTGGAGAACGGGCACAAGGTGCTCGCCCACATCAGCGGAAAGATCCGCAAGAACTACATCAAGATCCTTCCTGAGGACCGGGTGCTCGTGGAGCTCAGCCCCTACGACCTCACCCGTGGCCGCATCCGCTACCGCTACCGGTCATGACCTGAGGGGCGGCCCGTCCGCGACAGCGCGGGGAGCGACGTGAAGCGTGCGGAGCGACGGCCCTGCCGAACCGGAGGTTCGGCAGGGCCGTTGTCGTGAGCGCGGACCACCGGACGAGCCGAGGTGTTCCTGCACCGGGCCGGCCGGACCCGGGACCAGGTGGTCGGCCGGTACCTGTTCGGTGTCGCTCGGCCGCGGGGAGCGGGTCATGCCGAGCGGGACACCGCCGTGACGCCGCGCCCGGCGTCGGTGGTGACGGCCCGGCGGGCCTCGGCGAAGGCGACCACCTGGCGCGCGACGAGTTCCAGCCTGGCCTCCAGCTCGCGGTCGGCCGGCGCGCGGAGTACGGGGCCGTCCACGGTGACGCCCAGCGGGGTGGGCCAGCCGCGCAGCGCGTGCACGATGTCGCGCAGCGCCCGCAGGGCGTTCGCCGGACCCTGGGCGCCCTGGCCGACCACCAGGCAGCCCACCGCCCGGCCGTCCAGGTACGGGGCGGAGCGGTCGCGCAGCTCCTCCAGGTGGTCGAACGCGTTCTTCAACAGCCCGGACACCGAGCCGTGGTAGCAGGGCGATCCCACCAGCAGGCCGTCGGCCGCGGCGACGGACGCGACCAGGTCCAGTGCCGCACCGTCCGACGCCGCGCCCGGGGTCCCGTACAGGGGGAGCCGGAGGCGCTCACCGGCGAAGAAGTCCACCCGCGCGCCCAGCGACTCGGTGTACGTCGCCGCGCGGCGCAGCAGGCGCTCGGTGGACGAGGGAGTGGCCGCGCTGCCGCACAGCACGGCGAGTCTGACCGGGCCTGTCATGGCGGCTGCCCTCTTTCTGGTCGTCGGTTCGGTCTCGGCGTGCCCGGTCGCCGTCAGCCGGCGGCGGCGCATTCGGCGCTCCGGGCCTCCAGTTCCGGCCGGTCCGCGCCGGGCAGCGCGAGGGCGCGCCCGTAGTCGGCCAGGGCGAGGTCGGGGCGGCCACCGGCCTGGTGCGCCATGCCGCGGTTGAGCAGCACGTCGGGGTCGTCGCCGATCAGGTCGAGGAGCGCGGTCAGGTCGGCCACCGCGGCCGGGTGCCGGCCCTGTTCGTAGTGGACGACGGCGCGGTTGAGCAGCGCGGCCGGGTACTCGGGGTCGAGGACGAGGGCGGCGTCGAGCGCTTCGCGCGCCTGCGCGAGTTCGCCGCGCTGCAGGGCGACGGTGCCGCGCATGCACAGCAGCCGGGGGTCCTGCGGGCGCAGCGCCAGGCCGGCTGTCACATCGTCGTCGGCGGCCTCCAACTCCTCAAGTTCGAGCAGGAGTTCGGCGCGGGCGAGCCGGGTGTCGAGGTCGTCGGGTTCCATCTCCAGGACGTATCCGAAGTCGGCGAGCGCGCCCTTGGTGTCGCCGGCCTCGGCCCGGGCCGTGCCGCGGTTGTAGTACAGCTCGGGGAACGGAGGCGCGAGTTCGACCGCGCGGTCGTAGTCGGCGAGGGCGGCCGCGAAGTCGCCGCGGGTGCGGTGGATCCGGGCCCGCTCGGAGAGGTAGTCGGTGTAGTAGGGGTCGAGCTCGACGAGCGTCGAATAGTCGGCGAACGCCTCGTCCAGCCGGTCGGTGGCGGTGAGCAGCCGGGCCCGGTTGTACAGCAGTTGGGAGCGGTGCAGCTGCCACTGCGAGTCGGTGAGTTTCGCGTCGAGCCGGGCGATGCAGGACTCGACCAGGTCCAGCGCGCGGTCCGGGTTGCCGCGGTGCATCTCCACCAGGGCGAGGCCGTTGTCGTGGAAGACGCTGAAGGTGAGCCGCTCGGCGGGGTCGGGGAGGATGCTCGCGATCGCGGCGGCGTTGTTCTGCCAGCGCAGCGCCAGGTCGTGGTCGCGGGGCCGCAGGAACCGGGTGTGCAGCATCGCGATGGAGTAACTGGTCATCATGTGGACCTTGGGGTCCGTGAACCGCTGGACGACGTCGAGGTACAGGTCCATCGACTGCTCGTGGCGGCCGAGCGGGATGCAGGCCGCCGCCGCCTGGTGCGTGAACTCCCAGAAGTCGTGCGGGTGGGCGTCCGGGTCGGTGACGGCGCGCCCGCGCAGGCCGAGGTCGATCACCGCCGCTGAGAACCCGACCTCGACGCAGTACCGCTGGGCCGCCAGGAGCGCGATCCGGCCCGCCCCGGACGGGTCGCTGCCGTGCTCACGGTGGTACGTCAGCGCGCCGACCCGCACGCTCCGGTCGGGCCCGGCGTCCTCCAGTTCCTCGGCACGCCGGTCGTGCAGCCGGGCCCGCAGCTCGGACGGTGCTTCCCGGTAGGCGCGCAGCTCGGCGGGGTCGCCGGAGGCGCAGTCGCCCTGGACGTACGCCTGCGCCAGCTCCTCGTCCGTACGCGCCTGCCGGTCTCCGCTCACCTCGGCTTCCCCGTCCGGGCGGTCGGCTTCCCCGTCCAGGCGTTCCGCGCGTCGTTCGAGGGCCCGGTGCAGTTCCTCGGGCAGTTCGCCGGTGCCGGTGCGGACGGTCAGCCGCAGGTGCGCGGGATCGGCCCTGCGCAGCAGGAGGGCGATCAGTTCCTGGGTGGTCGGTTCGGCCTGGTCCGCCTGGTCGAGGACGAGATGCGGCGCAGGCTCGCCGGCCGACCGCAGCCGGTGGGCGTGTTCGACCAGGAAGGAGACCACGCCCTGGCTCATGCACCGGATCATCCCGGCCCCGAAGAACCGGGTGCGTTCCTCGAACGAGGACTCGACCGCCAGGGTCCGCGGCGCCGGGCCGATCAGGTCCGCCAACCCGGGCATCCCGTACAGCAGTTCCACTCGGTGGAAGTCCACCAGTTCGGGCCACCGGCGGACCGCCTCGGGCAGCACGGCGCGCAGTACGGTGTCCACGCCCGTGTAGGGCCCGCGCAGGCGCCGGTGGCAGCGGGCGACGACTTCGCCGGCGGCCGGTCGTGGCGGCGCCGGCGGAAGCTCGCTGACGATCCAGCGGTGACTGGGCATGTCGGGTCACCCTTCCATCGGAACGGTCGGAGTCGGGACGCCCGCGGACGCGGGGGCCGTCGCGGACGCGGTGGTGGTCGCGGGCGCAGCGAGGGCCGTGGACGCGGGAACGGTCGCCGGTGCGAGGGCGGTCCGGCGCTGTTCGCGGCGCTTGCGGCGGGCGAGGACGATCAGTACGGCGGCCTGGGCCGCGTTCAGGACCAGGGACAGCAGCGAGTCCCAGAAGTGCGCGTCGACGCGTCCGGAGCCGAGGGCGCGGGCGGCGATCCGCAGGTATTCGAGGGTGACCGGGATGCTGGCGAAGACGGTGATCCCCACCAGGACGCAGAACCCGAGCACGATGAACGGCCCGTAGAAGGCGCCGACCCGGCGGTCCTGCTCGGTCCACCGGTTCTCGTCGACCTGCCGCTCCGGGCGGCCCAGCAGCCGCCAGATCCGGTTCCTCAGCACGGCCTTGGCGGCGTCGTGCAGGTCGTAGCAGTGCAGTGCGGTGGCGAAGACGTAGTACAGGTCGGTGCGCAGGTACAGCTGGAACTGCCAGCAGAACCGCATCACCACCGTGAAGCCGAGGGCGAGGCAGACCCGGCCGGTGGTCGAGAAGGTGCCGTCGGCGTGGCGGCCGGCCTCGGCGATCAGGCCGAGCACGGCCAGCACCACGGCGTCGCAGAGCATGCCGGCCAGGAACGGCAGGTAGCGCTTGCGGCGCTCCACGCTGAGCAGCCCGTTGGTCTCGGTCTCGGCCACGATGTAGGTCAGCCGGTTGCTCAGCCGCAGCTTGGTCGGCAGCCCCAGCCGGCGGCCGGCCAGGATGTGGAAGCCCTCGTGGGCGAGCAGCAGGGGCACCTGCCCGAAGGTGATCACCAGTTGGACCACCAGCAGCGACTTGACGAAGAAGATCTGCGACGGGTGGGGGCGCAGGTCGCCGTGCCCGGCGAGGGCCAGCAGCCACAGCGCCACGACCGCCAGGTAGCAGAGCCACGCCACCGGCGAGAACGCCGCGCGGGCCAGCCGCCGGAACCGGACGGGCGCCGCAGGGGCGGCCCGCTCGGCCCCGGTCTCGCGGACGAATCCCAACTCGCGGATCGTGTCGAGGAAATCCTCGACGTCGACCGGTTCCTCGAAGGTCTCCTCGTACCACTCGGCCGCCCGGTCCAGGGGCATTCCCTCGGTGAGCCGCTGGAGCAGCTCCGCGCCGTCCGCCGGAAACACCGCGTACGAGCCGGTGTCGAGTCGGCCGACCAGCACCTCGTCGCCCTCCGGGACAAAACTCAGCTCGTACAAAGCAATGGTCGATTCGCTCACGGCGCTCCAAAACCTCGAATGAACCGATCTGCCCGGCATTCGGCCGAACCCGGGCGCACCGGACGGATCCGGCGCGCCCGGGCGGGACTCACAGGGTCACCGTCAGGCGTTGACGTGGTACGGGCACTGACACGCGGCCGAGGTCAGACGCACATCGCCGGTCCGACGGACGGTGATCTTCTTGGCCGTCTTCTTCAGTGCAGCAGTCGACTTCACAAAGAACCTCCCTGCTCGCTGTTTCCCCGACCGGACGGCCGGGCGGGAGCAACCCTGCCCTTCCTGAACGTGACACGTCAATAGAGTCGATGCGAACCGCCGAGAGCCCCTGCCGGCCGAATTCCGGACCGCTGCCGACTGAGCTGCTGCGTTTCGTCACCGAACCGTCAAAAATTCATTACAACCCGCCGGGAAGCCGCCATGAAGTGGAGTGATAATCCTTTCTGGAGATACCGGAAAGAATTTCTGAGCAGCTCGGCAATCCGTGGTGCGGGTGGTGCCGGAACGCATCGTGAGCCGACGGGCGGCAGGGCTGCTTCAAAGTCCGGCCGCTCTCGTGTCCGGCCGGGACGCCGGGAACGCGTGGCGCGCTCCGTCGAGGCGTAGCGTCGAAAGGGTGGGGACGGACGAGAGCGGCGGTGAAGAGCACCCGTGCACCCCGGCGACTGGCTGCTGACCGCCGGCGAGCGCGGCAACCCGGCGACGGCACTCGACCGCCGTCGGCCCGGCGGAACCGCCTGGTCCACCGGGAACCTCGTGCGGCCTCTGGTGCACGGCGCCGAGTACTTCGCCGAGCTCCTCGCCGCCGTCCGGCGGCAGCGCGCCGGCGACCTCCTGCTGTTCACCGACTGGCGCGGCGACCCGGACGAGCGGCTGGCCGGCCCCGGCACGGAGGTCGGGGACGTGCTGGCCGCGGCCGCCTGTCGCGGGGTCGTCGTCAAGGGTCTGGTCTGGCGCTCCCACCTCGACCGCCTGCAGTTCAGCGAACGCGAGAACCGCCACCTCGGCGAGGAGATCGAGCAGGCCGGCGGCGAGTGCCTGCTGGACATGCGGGTCCGTCCCGGCGGCTCGCACCACCAGAAGCTCGTCGTCCTGCGCCACCCCGGCCGTACCGGCCTCGACACGGCGTTCGTCGGCGGCATCGACCTGTGCCGCAACCGCCGTGACGACGCCCGTCACCACGGCGACCCGAACGCCCAGCCGATCGCGGACGCCTACGGTCCGCACCCGCCCTGGCACGACGTCCAGCTCGCCGTCCGCGGCCCCGCCGTGGGCGACCTGGAGACGTGCTTCCGGGAACGCTGGGACGACCCGGCACCGCTCAGCCGCAGCCCGCTCACCCGGCTGCGCAGCCTGCTCCACCACGAGGACGAGAGCGCCGGACGGCTGCCGCCGCAGCTGCCCGACCCGCCCGCCTGCGGCCCGCACACCGTCCAGGTGCTGCGCACCTACCCGAACCGGCTGCTCCGCGGGTACCCCTTCGCGCCGGACGGCGAGCGCAGCGTCGCCCGCAGCTACCTGAAGGCCCTGCGGCACGCCCGGGCGCTCGTCCACCTGGAGGACCAGTATCTGTGGTCGCCGAGGGTCGTGGAGTGCTTCGCCCGCGCGCTGGCCGACAACCCGGAGCTGCGCCTGGTCGCGGTGATCCCGTCCGTCCCCGAGCAGGACGGCCGGCTGACCCTGCCGATGAACCTCGTCGGCCGGATCGGCGCACTGCAGGAGCTGCGCCGCGCCGGTGGCGACCGGGTCGCCGTGTACGGCGTCGAGAACCACGCGGGCACCCCGGTCTACGTGCACGCCAAGGTCTGCATCGTCGACGACGTGTGGGCCTCGGTCGGCTCCGACAACATCAACCTGCGCTCCTGGACGCACGACTCGGAGCTCAACTGCGCCGTCCTGGACGGCACGCCCGACGGGCGGCCGCCCGCCGACCCGGGAGGGCGGGGTGACGGCGCCCGCCGGTTCGCCCGGGAGCTTCGGCTGCGGCTGGCCCGGGAACACCTGGACGCCGACGACGGGCCCGCCACCACCGCCGAGCTGTCCGACCCGCTCGGCGCCTTCGCGGCCTTCGCCCGGTCCGCGGCCGCGCTCGACGCATGGCACGACGGCGGCCGCCTCGGCCCGCGGCCACCCGGACGGCTGCGGACCTACCGGCCGCCGGTCCTCTCCCGCACCACCACCGCCGTCGCCCGCCCGCTCAACCGGCTCCTGGTCGACCCGGACGGCCGACCGGTGCGCCTGCGGCGGCACAACGCGTACTGACACCCCGGCCGGGCGAACCTGCTCCTCCGACCGGGCCGGGCCCGCGTCCAGCCCGTGGTGCGGTCGTCCGGCCGTCCCGGTCGGCGTCGACGGTGCCGTGCGGCGGCGTAGGCTGGCACGCATGGCCGTGGTCGAGGTGGTGCAGCTCCTGGTGTCGCCGGCGCACCGGTACACCGGGCGCCCGTCCGAGGGGCCGTCCCCGGCCCACCCGGGCGAGCTCGTCCGCACCGCCGAGGTGCGGGAGGGCCTCGGACTCGTCGGGGACCGCTACTACGCCCGTCCGGCCCACCGGGATGCCGCGGTCACGCTGATGGCCGCCGAGAACCTCCCGCTCGGCATCCGTCCGGACGCGGACCTGCGTCATGCCCGCCGCAACGTGCTGCTCCGCGGTGTCAACATCGACGCGTACCTCGGCCGGACCGTCTCGCTCGACTGCGGCACCGGGCCCGTGCTGCTCGCCGTCCGCCGTGCCGCCCGCCCCTGCGCCTGGATGGACGCCGTCATCGGCCCCGGCGCCCAGCGGGCCCTGCGGGACAAGGGCGGTGTCCGCTGCACCCCGCTGAGCGACGGCGTGCTCACCCTCGGGCCCGCGGAGTTCGAGGTCCTGCCGGGCTGACGGGCCGTCCGGGCGGTCACAGATCGACCACCGTGCCGAGGCCGAGGGTGCGGGCCGCGTGGTACGCCACGGAGGCGGCGGCGACGTCCAGGGCGGCGTGGCCGGTGGACTTGAAGACGGTCAGCTCGTCGCGGGAGCGGCGGCCGGCGCTGCGCGCGCTGACCCCGAACCCCAGTTGGTGCGGCCCCGGTCGTGCTCCCGGCCCTCGGTGGTCACGTAGTAGCGCGAACCCTCCAGCTCCAGGGCGGGGTTGATCTCGCGGACGTTCACCGCCGGCGGCACGTACCCGTGCTTGAGGACCAGGGCCGCCTTGATCAGGCCGACGATGCCGGCGGCGATGTTGAGGCGGCCGAAGTTGCCCTTGAGCGAGCCGATGCCGCAGGGAGCGCCCTCGGTGCCGAACGCCTGCTTGATCGCCTCGATCTCGATCGGGTCGCCGAGCGCGGTGCCGGTGCCGTGCGCCTCGAGGTAGCCGAGGTCGCCCGGCTCGGCGCCCGAGATCTCCAGGGTCTCGCGCAGCACCGCGACCCGCCCGGAGACGCTCGGGGCGGTGAAACTCACCTTCTGCGCACCGTCGTTGTTGACCGCGGAGCCGGCGATCACCGCGTACACCCGGTCGCCGTCGGCGATCGCGTCACCGAGCCGCTTCAGCAGCACCAGGCCCAGTCCGTTGGTGAACAGCGTCCCGTTGGCTCAGGCGTCGAACGGCCGGCAGACGCCGTCGGACGACAGCACGCCGCCGACCTGGTACTGGTAGCCGGACTCCTGGGGGACGCGGATGTACACCGCGCCCGCGACGGCCGCGTCGCACTCGTTCAGCAGCAGGCTCTGTACGGCCGAGTGGACCGCGACCAGCCCGGTCGAGCAGGCGGTCTGCACGTTCAGGCTGGGCCCGCGCAGGTTCAGCTTGTACGAGATCCGGGTGGCCGGGAAGTCCTTGTCGTTGCCGTGCCGGACCAGCATCTCGCCGAGCGACTCCACCGGGTCGGGCCGGATCCGCTCGCAGTGAACGGCCGTGTACGGGCCACCCGCCGCGGAGAGGCTGTCCGACATGAAGATCCTCATGCTCGGCGGCTCGAAGTTCCTCGGGCGTGCCTACGTCGCAGAAGCCCTCTCGCGTGGCCATCAGGTCACCACCTTCAACCGCGGGGTCAGCGGTGCCGACCTCGACCGGACCGAGGCCGTGCACGGTGACCGCACCCGCCTGGAGGACCTGGAGCGCCTGGTCGACGGAAGGAGCTGGGACGCCGTCGTCGACACCTCGGGCCAGCAGCCGTACGACGTGGCGCAGACCGCCCGGCTGCTGCGCGACCGCGCCGGCCACTACAGCTTCGTCTCCTCCGTCCACGCCTTCGCCGACTGGCCCGCCAAGCCCGTCGACGAGACCTCCGAGACCCTCGACTGCCCGGCCGACGTCCCGCAGGACCAGCCCTTCGCCAACGCACTCAAGGCGGGCTGCGAGCGCGCCCTGGCCGAACAGTTCGGCGAGCGCTCGTCCGTCCTCAACTGCGGGCTGCTCTACGGCCCGTACGAACCTATCGGACGCATGCCCTGGTGGCTGGAGCGAATCGCCCGCGGCGGCCGGGTTCTCGCCCCCGGCGACCCGGACCGGCCGATGCAGCTGATCGACGCCAGGGACTTCGCCGCCTTCGGCCTCGACCTGATCGACCGGGGCCTGACCGGACGGTTCGTCACCACCGCGCCGATCGGCCAGACCACCTACGGCGAGTTCCTGGACGCCTGCGCCCGCGCCACCGGATCGGACGCCGAACTGGTCTGGACGGACGACGCCACCCTGCTCGCCGCCGAGGTCCGGCCCTGGACCGAACTGCCCCTGTGGACCCCGGACACCCCGGACTGGCGGGGAACCTGGCGTGCCGACAGCTCCAAGGCGGCCGCCGCCGGGCTGCGCTGCCGACCGGTCGCCGAGACCGCCAGGGACACCTGGGCCTGGCTGCAGAACGGCGGATCGGCCAAGGTCACCTACACCCAGGGGCTGACCGGAATCCCGATCGGCATCGAGGCCGGGAAGGAGCAGCGGATCCTGGCCGGCTGAACCACCGGGCGGTCCTCTGCCGCGTCGAGGACCGGTCGGCAGCCGCGGAGGAGGACAATCGGGGCGGGAAGGAGAACGTGTGAGCACAGCATCGCAGCACCCCGAGGACTACAGCACCGTGGCCGACCCGGAACGGGCGCTCAAGTACGCGTTGCGCCACGTCGCCGGCGACCGGGCCGAGATCGTCGAAGGAGTCATCACCCCCATGTCGCCGAGTTGGGCACACGAGTCCGCCGCCGACGTGGTCCGCCGCCAGCTCACCGTGCGGCTGGCCGAGCTCGACCTGGTGTCCGGCTCCGGCAACCTGGACCTGCCCGGCAGTGAGAACTGGTACATCCCGGACCTGGCGGTGGTGCCCGCGGAACTCGCGATGAAGACCGAGGGTCCACTGGTGCCGGACCAGACCCTGCTGATCGTCGAGGTCGGCTCCCCGTCCAACGCGGAGACCGACCGGGTCACCAAGCGACGCCGCTACGGGCAGTACGGTGCGCCGCTGTACCTCCTGGTGGACCGGCAGAACCGCGAGTGCACGCTCTTCAGCGAGCCGACCCGCCTCGGCTACGCGACCGCCGACGGCCCCCACCCCTTCGGCACCTCCGTCCGGCTGCCCGCCCCGTTCGACCTCGCTCTCGACACCGGCCTGCTCTGACGGCGATCGGGGCGAGTGCCCCGGGCCCGGGGCCACCATCGACCGAGGCGGGGCCCTCAGGCGTCCCGGGCGGTGGCGGCACGTGACGGTGGTGGTGCCGCGGGGAGTTCGAAGGGGTCTTCGGCGGGCACGTCCCGGCGGGGGCGGGGTGCGCCGTTCGGCTGTGCCGCCGCAGCGTCCCGCACCTGCCCGGCGGCTCCCTGGCCACCCGGCCCGCCCTGGTGCGGGCCCCCGCCCGTCTGGCCGTGCGGGGCCGGGCCGGGCATCCCGGGTGTCTGCACGGCCGGCCCGCGGTCGAGGGGGCCGGGTCCGTCTCCCCGGTGGCCGGCGCCGGATCCGGCCTCGCTCCTCGGCGGCACCTGGCCGGTGCCGTGGTGGGGGGCGGCGGGGTGCGGGCCGCCCGCCAGGGCCCGCGGTTGCTGCGGCGGAACACCGGCGCGACCGGCGTCCCCCACGGGCCTGTCTCCCCCTGGCCTGTCCCCCACGGGCCGGTCCGCCGTGTACGGCCCGGGGGGCCGGCCCGTGCTCGCCCCGGCGCCGACGAGCGGTCCGGCAGCGTCGGCGTGGTGCGGCCCGGGGTGTGCCCCGCCGGTCGCGGCCGGGCCCGCACGGTGTGCGCTGCCCGCGGCCGTCTCGCCTGCCCCGCCCGCGAGTTGGAGCGGGCGGGACGATGACGGGGATTCCTGTCCGGACAGGATGCCGTGCATCTGCCGGGTGTGCGAGTCCTCGTTCTCGGTGAGGTTCCGGGCCACCTGGTCCATCCGGTCGGCGGTGCCCCGGAACCAGCCGAGGAGCCGCTCGAGCACCTCCACACCGATGGTGGTGGCGATCTGCTCGGCGGCGGCGATCACCAGCCTGCCGAACGCGTCACCGGGAGCGCCCACGTCCAGGCCCTCGACGACCTGCCGGAACGAACTGCCGTGGGAGTCGATGTCGTCGGCGTGGCGCCGCAGTTCGAGCGCGCAGGAGGCCAGCTGGGCCAGGTCCACCCCGAACCCGGCACCGGCACCGGCCGCCGGCCCCGGCCCGCCGCCGGGCACCAGCTGCTTGACCACGGTCTCCACCAGATCGGCCACCGGCTGGGCCAGCGCCTGCCCGAGCGCCGACACCGCCTCGTCCAGGAGGGCGGACAGGAGCTGCCGACCGACCGCGACGACGGCCGCGGAGCCCTCCGGCCCGATCAGCGCGGAGGCCGCCAGTTCACCCTGGGTGGCCACCAGCTGGACCACGGTCGCACCCTTGCAGCCCTCGATCACCAGGGCCGCCGCGTTGAGCGCGTTCGCGGCGACCCCGCAGGCCTCCACCACCAGGCCGGAGTACTTCGAAACGGTTCCCCACAGCTCGGCCAGCCTGTCCGCCGAGGCACCGTGGTAGACCTCCCCCAGCACGGTCACGGCCTTGTCCGCGGTCATCTGGACCGAGTCGATCGCCGAGGCGACTCCTCTGAGTCCGTCCGCGAGCCTGACCAGTTCGTCCTCGTCCGCCCGGGGCCAGTCCAGCCCGAGGAGGTCGAGCACCGCGGCGAGCTCCGGCGGCAGCTCCAGTGCCATGCTTCCCCCAAAATCTGTCGTACGGCTGCGAACACGGGCGCAACGGATGCCCCCGGAAGCCGTCCCGGTAGGACGGCCGGCAGTACTGACAGTGGTGTTCCGCGCCGTCCCGGAACAGGCCAGGACACCGGCCACACATGGCCGGTTCGCCGGACACGCCCGCCGGCGCCCGCATCCACGGGCGCTCGACGGTGCCCGCGCCGGGTGAATCAGCGCCCCGCTCGGCGGAACCTCGCCGTCCGCCCTGCACCGGCTACAGCTCGGCCAGGCCCTTCACGGCCGTGACCACCCCACCGGCCAGCGCCAGCAACAGGACGATCCGGCGGGCCGGGCGCTCCGGCGTCCGCGCGGCCAGCGCCGCCCCGACCACCGTCCCCGCCACGACCCCCGCCCCGGCCAGCGCCCACGCCGGACCGGACAGCTGCGGCAGCCCCTTGACACTCACCGAGAACACGTTCACCAGCACCCCGTAGAACTGCGCGTTCGGCACGAACTCGCGGACCGTCCAGCCGGCGTTCACCGCGTACAGCGAGATCGCCGGGCCACCCACACCCGCCGAAGCGTTCATGAACCCGCTGGCCGCGCCCGCGGCGAACGCCCCGCCCCTGCCGCCCAGCGCCGGCACCCGGGTGCCCAGCAGCACCAGCAGCACCGCCGCGGTCACCAGCGCCCCCATGCCGACCAGCAGCGTCGGCTCCGGCAGCCGGGCCGCCACCCACGCCCCCAGCGGCACCGTCACCGCGGCCGCGAACACCAACGGCAGCATCGCCCCCAGCCGCACCCGCCGCCACGCGGTGGCCAGCCCGATCAGGCTGATCACCCCGGCCGCGCAGTTCGCCAGTGCCACCCCGGTCGCCGGGGCCAGCAGCAGCACCAGCACCGGCGCCGACACCAGCGCGAACCCGATCCCCGCCATCCGCTGCACCGACGAACCGACCAGCACCACCAGGCCCAGCACCAGCGCCGCCGTCCACTCCCCGGCCATCGCGCAACCTCCTCCACCAGTACGGGCCGACCTGCCGGTCACCCCCAGCTTGCCCCACCCCACCACCCGGGCGGGCCGCACCCGCCCACCGTCTCCGGCCCGATCTCCGAGGTCGGGCACTGCCGGGGGAGAGAACGGCCTCGCGGCCGCGGGCCCGGCCGGGCCTGTGTCGCCGGGCGCCCGGGGCACAGCCGGAACCGTGCGAGGTAGCCGCTGGTCACGGGAGGCGATGCGCACAAGCACAGATCCCGCCCGGCCGCGTGGGCCGGACGGGATCTCGTGGACCGTTCCCGAGCGGGCTCGAGAACGAATGTCTTCGGGGGACGGGGTGCCGGGTGCTCAGGCCTTGCGGGCCTTGGCCTGGGCGGTGGTGCGGTTCTTGCGCTGGGCCGCGCGGGCGAGTCGGTGCTGCTCGGCCTGACGCAGCCGCTCGTCCATCGTCGCGCGTGCCGCGTCGAGCTGGTAGCCCATGGTGGTCTCCCCCTTGGTGGGCAGCTGTGGGCATCACGTTGATGCCGGTCCTGGAGGCCGCCCTCATGTCTCTGATTCTACACCCACATCAGCTTGATTGCTTTCAATTAGTTGGCACTTCCCTGATATCGCCTTGCTATCGAAGGTCTACTGGACCTCGGTGGCTCAGGGAGCAGGCCCGCCCTCCGCTGGCGCCGAAGGCGGGCCCTCACCTGGGCAAACGGTCAACCGGCAAGCCAGGTGACGGGTTCAGCACGGCCCCGTGCCCGGCCTTCCCCGGTTTCGCCCGGGACGGGCGCGACGCCGGAGCACGGCCGAACGGGACCTCGCCGACGCCGCTCACGACTGCACCGATCCGGGCGGGATCTTCACCGCCCGGCGGCGGACACGGGTGCCCGCGACGTGCTTCCCCGGCGAGGCAGGGGGCCACTCACGTCAGGCCCGGGTCCTGGGTGTTCCTCGGGTCCCCGGCCTGGCCGCCGGGCTGGTTCAGATCGGCGAGGAGGTCGTCGAGGGCCCGGCGGAGGGCTTCGGAGTTGGCGGGGTCGAACCAGGTGGTGCGGATGCGGTGGTTGATGCCGTTCGGGGTCTCGTGGTCGGCCGCGAGCCGCTGCAGGGAACGGGTCCCGCGGGCTCCTCTCACCCGTCGAAGGTCCCCGGCGCCCGGAGCGTGGCCACCGGCAGCCTGCGCCCGACACGATCACCACTTCGCGTCGAGCAGGGGTCAGGCCGGGTCCCCCACCCGGCCCAGGGCCTCGATCCGGGTTTCCGGCACGTGCGCGGGCGGGACCTCACGCCTGCGGCCCAGGTGGTTGAAGAGCAGGTTCAGCGTGACCGCGAGCAGGCAGCCCGCCGAGATGCCCGAGTGCAGCACGGTGGCGACCTGCTCCGGGAACGCCCGGTAGAAGGCCGGGTAGGCGATCGGGAAGATGCCGAAGGCGAGGCTGACCGCGACGATGATCGCGTTCGAGCCCGCGCCCAGGTCCGCCTTGCCGAGGGTGCGGATGCCCGCCACCGCCACCGACCCGAACAGGACCACGCCAGCTCCCCCGAGCACCGGCTGCGGCACCAGCGAGACCAGCCCGCCGACGACCGGCAGCAGGCCCATCACCACGAGGAACATCCCGGCCAGGGCCACCACGAAGCGGCTGCGGATCCTGGTCAGCGCCACCAGCCCGATGTTCTGGGCGAAGGCCGAGCAGATGAAGCCGTTGAACACTCCCCCGAAGGCCGTCGCGAGCCCGTCCGCCCGCAGGCCGCCGGCGATCGTGCGGTCGTCGGCCGGCTTCTCCACCACCTCGCCCAGCGCGATCATGTCGGCGGTGGACTCGGTCATTGAGACCACCATCACCACCAGCATCGAGATGATCGCCGCGGCCTCGAACCGCGGCGCGCCGAAGGCGAACGGGTGCGGCAACTCGAACAGCGGCAGGCTGCCGAGCGCATGGGCGTCCACCTTGCCGAACGGGATCGCCGCCAGGGTGCCCACGAGCAGCCCGAGGAGGATCGCGATCCGCTGCAGGAAGCCGCGCAGGAAGCGGTGGAAGAGCAGCACGGACACCAGGGTGAGCCCTGCCAGGCCCAGGTTGGTCAGGGAGCCGTACTCCGGCGCCCGGGAGTTGCCGCCCTGGGCCCAGTTCCCGGCGACCGGCAGCAGGGAGATGCCGATCAGCGTGATCACCGTGCCGCTGACGACCGGGGGGAAGAATCCGACGAGCCGACAGAAGACGGGTGCCAGCAGGAAGCAGAACAGGCCCGCGACCAGCGTGGAGCCGAAGATCAGCGGCAGCGCCGCACCCTGCTTCGCCTCGACCACCGCGAGGATCGGCGAGACGGTGGCGAAGGAGACGCCGTTCACGAACGGCAGCCGCGAGCCGATCCGCCAGAAGCCCAGGGTCTGCAGCAGGGTGGCGATACCGGCGATGAACAGACTGGCGGCCAGCAGCGTGGTGAGCTGGGCCGGAGTCAGCCCGGCTGCAGCGCCGATGATCAGCGGCGGCGCGGCGACACCGGCGTACATGCTGGCGACGTGCTGGAGGGCGACGGTCGCCATCCGGCCGGGCGGCAGCATCTCGTCGACGGGGTGCGGCGGCGTTGCGGGCTTCAGGGGCGTTGTGCGACGTCCCATGTACTGTCCCTCCACATCCGAGGTGGTTTCGGGCCCGGGAACGGCGACCGGAGCGGGACCCGGCGGCGTCGGGACGACCCTGGCGGACGGCGGTGCCGTCGCCCACCTGCCGGCACCCGCGGCGAACGGGCCCGACCCTTGAGTGGATCTCCACGATGCAGAACTGATGTTCCGCAATTCGGTTTCCACAGAATGTAGAAAGCACTGCCCGGATGGTCAATAGCCCCGGCTCGATTGCCGCCCCACGGCGGGATCCGCGACCTCCTCCAGCCGGCCGGGACGTTCTCCCCGAATCGGTGCGGCGGACCCGCTCCGGCAGCCCGTCGTATCCGGTCCCGTCTGCAGGACAGCCGTGCCGGGTCGTGGAGCCGTCCGTCGTCGGTCATCTCCGACGGCGGACGCCTGGCACGGATGTCGCCGGAGCGCGAGAGGTCGTTCGAACAGTTCGCCGCAGCCCGGCACGGGAGGTCGGCGCCGCCCTCGTGGAGGAAGTCACGGATCCGGGTACCGATGCCGTGCCGCGTGCTGAGCAGGCCCGCCCGCTCGGGGCGGGACAGGGCGTGCTTGAGCGCGGTACGGGTGACCCCGTAGCCGGCGGCACACCCGTCCAGGGGTCCCCGTCAATGGGTGACCGCGGCGCTCTGGTTACGGCCCGCCTCCGATCCACCGATCCCCCACCCGCGCAGTCGGCCGATTGACGCCCGGACGGGCCGCCGACCGCACCCGCCCGCGAGCGGATGCGGGCGCCCGACGCGTGGTCAGTCGGCCCGCTTCACCCGGAGTGAGTCGAGCATGATCTTTTCGGTGGTGCGGAGGTACTGCTCGGCGGCCTGCCCGGCCTGCTCCTCCTGGCCCTCGGCCACCGCCCGGACGATCGGGGCCAGCCGGTCGGCGGCGGCGGTCGGGTCGTCGAACGGGGCGCGCAGGGCGGCGCGGACGGGCAGGTAGGCGTTGAAGAGAGTGTTGGTGAGCAGGAGGTAGACGCGGTTGCCGGTGGCGCGGGCCAGTTCGCGGTGCACTTCGATGTCGGCGAGCTGGGCGGCGTCCCCGTCCGGTGCGTCCCGGACCGCCTGCAGGAGTTCGTCGAGGCGCCGGGCCTGGCGGGTGGTGCGGCGGGCGGCGGCGCGGCGGGCGACGAGGGCGCCGATGTGGCGGCGTACCTCGAAGACCTCGGTGAGCCAGCCGGGGTCGTGGGCGGCGAGCATCGGCAGGAGGTCGGCGCCGCCCTCGTGGAGGAAGTCACGGATCCGGGTGCCGATGCCGTGCCGCGTGCTGAGCAGGCCCGCCTGCTCGAGGCGGGACAGGGCGTGCTTGAGCGTGGTACGGGTGACCCCGTAGCCGGCGGCGAGATCCCGCTCGGGCGGCAGCAGTGCACCGGGGCGGTGGGTGCCGTCCAGGATGTCCTGGCGCAGCCGGTGGGCCAGCAGGTCGACCACGGACTGGCGCGGGATGATCTCGGGGGGCACCGGTATCGGTCTCCTTGCTCCTCGATTGCCGTGGCTGAACGGCTCGGCCTCTGCCCGGGAGTCAAGCCGGTGGCGGACGGGCCGTCAAGGCCGGCTCCCGGCCGCCGCAGTGGACGACCTGTGCCGTGCCGGGCCGTCGCCGGGCCGGCTCACGGGCGCTCGACGGCGTTCTCGGAGACCGCCAGCGCGAGGGCCATGACGGTCAGTTGGGGGTTCACTTCCGGGCAGGTGGGCAGTGCCGAGGCGTCGGCGACCAGGACGCCGTGGATGCCGCGCAGCCGGCCGAGCTCGTCGGCGGGGGCGGTCTGCGGGTCGCGTCCCAGGGCGACGGTGCCGGTGGGGTGGAAGGCGGACAGGTGCAGGCCTGCGGGTGTGGTGCCGGCGAGCACCTGGTGCAGTTCGGCGGGGGTGCGCACTCTCGGGTGGCGGGGCAGGCCGGTGAGCACCTCGGTCGCACCGGCGGCGAACAGCAGCTCGCCCATCGCGGCGACCGCGCGCAGCAGGGTACGGCCGTCGCGCGGGTCCAGGCGGTAGTGCACGAGTCGTCCGGTGCGGCCGACGACGCGGCCGCCGGGCCGGTCGGCGATCATCGCGCCCAGGGTGGCCAGGTGGTCGGCGGCGTCGAGCTCGGCCCGTAGCTCCCGGCCGAGGCCAGGGAGGACGAAGGATCCCATACCGGGTGGTGGGGCGGTGGCCTCGATCAGGATGCCCTGGTGGTGGAGTTCCTCCACGCCGGTGCTCTGCAGCACCGCCGGGCCTCCGGTGACCGGCCGGTCGAAGCGGCCGGCGACGCTGGTGGCGGGGTGGACGGCGAGGTTTCGGCCGACACCCGGGTGCCGGCCCAGGCCGGAGCGTCGCAGCAGTGCCGGGGATTGCAGGGCCCCGGCGGCGAGGACGACCAGGGGGCTGAGGATGTCGAGGGTGGTGCCGTCGGGGCGGCGGGCGGTGATGCCGGCGGCGCGCGGGCCGCCGGGGCGGTCGGGGTCGGTGAGGATCCGGGTGACGCGGGCGCCGGTCACGATCCTGGCGCCGGCGGCGCCGGCGTCGGGCAGCACGGAGAGCTGGACGCTCTGCTTGGCACCGGTGGGACAGCCCACCACGCACTGGGTGGATCCCCGGCAGCCGGGGGCGTTGCGGCGCAGCGGCCCGGCCTGCCATCCGAGGTGTTCGGCGCCTTCGAGGGTGAGCAGGCCGCCCCGGCCGAGGACGTCGAGGGGTTGGGTGGCGACGCGCAGGGTGCGTTCGATCTCGTCCAGCCGGTCGGCGAAGGCCTTCGGTTCGGCGAGGTCGAGCCCGTGGTGGTGGTGCCAGCGGTGCAGGACGCGGTCGGGGGTGCGGTAGCAGGTGCCGGCGTTGACCACGGTGGTGCCGCCGACGGCGCGGCCGGTGGGCAGCAGGATCGGTGGCCGTCCGGCGGTGACGGTGGCGCCGCCGTCCCGGTACAGGTCGGTGAACCTGTCCAGTGGCGGGCGCCGCCCGAAGTCGGCGGTGGTGTGGTGGCGGCCCTCCTCGACGACGATGACGCGCAGCCCGGCGCGGGCCAGGGTGCGGGCGGCGATCGCACCGCCGGCGCCGGAGCCGATCACCACGGCGTCGGCGGTGGCCCGGTCGGGCCATCGGGCGGAGGGCACGCAGTCCAGCGGCGGGTCCTCGGGCGCGACGGGCGGGGTCGGCGGGTCGGTCTCGTGGAGGAGGCGTTCGGTGCCTGCGGCCAGGACGACCGGGACCTTCAGTGCGTCCAGCAGCGACAGGAGGGCCGGTCGGGCGGCCAGGGCGCCGATGACGCTTTCGCGTCCGGCCGGGGTGAGCCGGTCGAGCCGTGCTCCGGTCTGCAGCAAGGTGTAGGCGTCGAGGGCGGCGGCAGCGCCGTGGAACGAGACCCGGGCCGGGCGCGGGAGGTGCGCGAGGAGGGCGTCCAGCCGGGCGGGAACGTCCGCCGGCCAGGGTGTGCGGCCGTCGTCGGCGAGCAGGGCCGCGACCAGGCCCCGCAGGCTGCGGCTCATCGGTCGCCCACCTCCGCGTGCGCGGTCCCGGCCAGGGTCCAGGACGCCTCCGGGCGCCAGCGGCCCCACCAGCGTTCGAGCACGACCGTGGCGTCGGCGGCCTCGCTGTTGCGGCACACCGCCCGGCTGCCGTCCGGGTCGGTGTACTCCAGTGCCAAGGTGCGCTCCTGCGGCTGGGTGACCGTGACGCGGATACGGCGCAGCGGGGTGCGGCCGGTCAGCGTCCAGACCGGCAGTGCGATGTTCGCCGTGAACCGGCCCGGGCCCGCCCAGCCGACGGCCGGGCGCAGCGCGCTTCGCGGCCAGGTGCGTCCGCGGTGGCGCAGTCGGAGGAACACCAGGGGTGGCAGCCGGTCGAGTCCGGGCTTCCTGGACACGGCGGCGACGGCCTCGAGGACGTCGCCGTGGCCGAGGTCGGCGTGCAGCCAGGCCCACCGCCGGGCGTTGCCGTGGCCGTAGATCCGGGCGGTCGCCCCGGGGGCGTCGTCCAGGTGCAGCACGCCGCCGGGGTGGTTGATCGTGCCGGTGTAGCGGGAGGCGGCGGCCGGCAGCATCTGTGCCGCGGGCAGGAGCCCGTGGCGCCAGGCCCAGCGGGGGAAGGTGTAGAGCGGCTCGCCCACGGGGTGTTCGGTCAGGTTCCAGGTGTACGGGCCGGCGGTTCCGCGCAGCTGCCGCGCGCCTTCCCCGGTCTGCGGTGGGGACGGTGAGGAGAAGGGCGGGCTGGACGGCCGGGGGGCGGGGCCGAACCGGGCGTGCTCCACCGGGCCCTCGGACGGGAAGAGGGCGATCCAGCCGTGCACCCGGGCGGGCGAGCCGTCGGTGGGGGCCACCATTTCGTGGTGCAGCCAGAGGCCGGTCCCGTCGGTGGGGTCGGTGAGGGTGGCGTACCAGACCTCGGTGCGGCCCGGTGTACCGTCCCAGCGCGGCGCCAGTTGCCGCGCTCCTTCCCCGTGCCGGGGAAAGCGCCAGCCGGTAAGGCACGGCAGCAGCCCGGTGGCCAGGGGGAATCGCAGGGTTCCCCGGCCGATCTCGCGGCCGTCCGCGGACAGGGTGTACGGGAGGAGGGTGAGCGACCGCACGGGTCGCCGGAGCGAGACGGACTTCCAGCCGTCCAGGGTGCAGCGGCGGCCGTCGGCGGTGAACTCCAGCCGGTACCGGATTCGCCTGCGGGCCAGCGGCGAGATCTCCAACTCCCCCGTGGCCTGCGGATCGTCGGTGATGCCCCGGATCCGCACCCGGCCGGTCACCGCGGCCGTGGTGGTGCGGTGCGGCAGCACCAGTACGTCCGAGCGCACCGCGAGGTCCAGGCGCACGGGGCGCGCCTCGGCCTCCCCGGTCAGGCGGACGGTGCCCAGCATCGTTTCGGCGAAGGCCGTTCCGCGGGATCCCATCGCCCGCCCCCTTTGCGATCCGCACAGTCAGTGGCTGAGCCACTGAACCACTGGCCTGACATCCCGTCAATAGCGCGACGGTGAAGCGCTGCAAAGGCCGCGCACGCCACCCGGTCGGGAACAGGCTGAGTGGATGAGTCACCGTCACACCTCTTGTACTCGCCGGTAGTCGTGCCGCATCCTCGTCCGTGCCGGCCCCGCCCGCCGACCACGGCTGTGGCGGCGTGCCGCTTCCCCGCGCGACACCCCCGTCCTGCTCCGTTTCCAGGAGGTCCCGTGTCCCGTCCACGTCTGCGTACCGCCCTGCTCGCCGCCGCCCTGGCCTTCGGGGCGGCCACCACCACCGCCGCCACCCCGGCCGCCGCCGTGTCCCCGGCCGCTCCGGGGCCGTTCGCCGAACCGGACTTCGCCGCCACGTGCGCCTGGCACCACTACGGCGAGGGCGAGCAGCCGCCGTGGTGGCTGGCGTTCGCCGACCCGCTGTGCGTGGAGTACAGCAAGCGCGACATCACCGTGGACAACGGCGGCGCGCTGCGCTTCCTGCTCGCCGAGCCCGCCCGGATCGCGGCCTCCCTGCTCACCTGCCGCTACTACCAGAAGGACCACTGGAGCGTGCAGTCCACCACCGGGGCGGTGCCGTGGGTGGCATGGGACGGCCAGTACTGGTGGGACAAGGCCGGCCGGCGCGCCGGAGTGCGGCTGACCGGCTTCCGCATCGACGGTGTCCCGGTCGGCATCGGCGACGCCGTCATCGCCCTGCGGCCGCGGTACCCCGAACTGGCGGACGCGCTCGCCGCCTACGGCACCGCCTCCGGGGAGAGCGGCTTCAGCACGGAGCTGCCGTTCGACCTGCGCTGCGCGCTGGCCGGGTGAACCGGCCGTGCCCCCTGCCCCGCTGGACCGCCGCGGCCTGCTCAAGGCCCTCGCCGCCACCGCCACGCTCCTCGCCGCGGGACCGCTGACCACGGCCCCGGCCGAGGCCACCACGTCGCTGACCGCCTGGACCACGCAGAGCCTGGAGGCGTTCGCCGACACCCTGATCCCCGGACAGCGCCGCCATGCCGGCGATCTGCCGATCGTCGGCGTCGTGACCGGCCCCGGCGCCGTCCAGGCCGGCGCCGTCCAGGTCCTCGCCTCCCCCGACCTGCCGCTCGGCCCGTGGCTGCCGGGGATCGCCGGCCTGCTCGACGCCCGAGCGCTGGCCCGGGCCGCCGCCCACCTGCTCTGGCTCCCGCCCGGTTGGCCGCCGTTCGTCGGCCTGCCCTTCCAACATCGCACCGCCCTCGTCACCGGCCTGTTCGACCCGGACGACCCGGACCGCCCGATCTGGCAGGTGCTCGCGCTGCTGGTCGGCCTCGCCTTCGACACCGCCGCCCACCGGCACACCACCGACGCCCTGGCCGCCGGCCATCCGGGGCTGGCCTGGATCGGCTTCCCCGCCCCCGACCCGGACGGGCTGTGGCGCTTCCCCGAGCACTCCTACGACCGGCCCCTGGCCGCCCTGCATCCGAACACCACCGCCTCGGGGAGCCCGGCATGAGCGCGCAGACCACCGACGTCCTGGTGATCGGTTCCGGCTTCGGCGGCGCCATTCCCGCCTACCACCTCGCCGCCGGCGGCGCCCGCGTCACCGTCCTCGAACGCGGCCCCCGCCTCGCCGCCGCCGACTTCGTCCACGACCTGCGCCTCGGCACCTACACCAGGGCCGTGGACGTCATCAAGGGCGACGGCATCTCGGTGGTGGCCGGCAACTGCGTCGGCGGCGGCAGCGTGGTCTACTTCGCCGCCTCCCTGCGCGCCCCCTCCTTCGTCTTCGAACGCCGGGGAAGCCTCGCGCGCCGCCTCTGGCCCGCCGCACTGACCCGCGCCGCCCTCGACCCCTGGTACGACCGGGCCGAACAGGCCCTGCCGACCACCCGCCTGGACTGGGACGGCATCTCCTACGCCGGCGGCGTCCTCGCCGCGGCCTGCCACCGGGCCGGACGCACCTGCAACCCGGTGCCGGTCGCCGTCGACCCGGCCCGCTGCACGGACTGCAACTGGATGCTGTCGGGCTGCCGCTTCGACGCCAAACGCTCGATGCTGCTGAACTACCTGCCCGCCGCCGAGGCCCACGGCGCCGACATCCGGCCGCTGCACGAAGTCCAGACCGTCGTCCCGTCCTGGCTGGACGGCCACCGGTACGCCGTCCGCTACACCGTGCTCGACCCCACCGACTACGGCTGCACCCTGGAGACGGGCACCATCCACGCCAGGATCGTGGTCCTGGCGGCCGGCGCGGTCGGCACCCCGGTCATCCTGCAACGCTCCGCCCTCGCCCTGGGCGGCATCCCCCCGGCCGTCGGCCGCCACTTCTCCGGCAACGGCGACCGGGTCTCCGTCGCCCTCATGGACGAGGCCAAGGTCCGGGACCTCCTGGGCCTGTCCCGCCCGGACGGCTCCGCGTACGCCGCGCTGCCGATCGGCAAACCCATCACCACCGCCACCTTCGACCACCTCGACGGCAGCGCACCCGAGTTCAGCCGGTTCACGCTCCAGCAGATCTACTTCCCGCCGGTCACCAACACCCTCGCCCGAGCCGCCCTCGCCCCGGGATGGTTCGGCACCGGCAAGCGCGAGCTGCGCCGCTCGTGGCGGTCCTGGCTGACCCTGCTCGCCATGACCGAGGACGACAACGAGGGCACCTTCGGACCCCCGCCGCTCACCGGCGGCTTCACCCGCCTCGCCCCCGGCCTGGGACTCGGCACCATGGCCTACTCCCCCACCGCCGACACCCGGGCCGGCTGGGACGCCGCCGACGCCGAACTGCGCGCCGTCCTGGAGAAGGACCGACTGGCCACCGTCCACCCCTGGACCGACCAGGTCGGCGGCACGGTCACCGCCCACCCGCTGGGATCCTGCCGGATCGGCGACGACCCCCGCACCTCCGCCCTCACCGACCAGCACGAACTCCGCGGCCATGTGGGCCTGTTCGTCACCGACGGCGCAGCCGTCCCCACCTCCCTCACCGTCAACCCCTCCCTCACCATCGCCGCCCTCGCCGAACGCGCCACCCCCGCCGTCGTCACCCGCGCCAACCAGACCGGTGTCCCCGTGCGCCACGGCACCCCGCTGCCCTGAACCCCGCGGGCGACGTCGGTACCGGTAGCGTGGCCGGCATGGTTCGCGGTGACGCTCTTCTGATCCGGTTGCAGGCGCTCGCCGAGCGCGTCCCCTTCGACCTGGCGATCCGGCCCGGTGTGCCGGCCGACGAGGTGGACCGCTGGCCGGTGCCCGTTCCGACAGCGGTCCGCGGACTGCTCACCCGGCTGGGCGGATTCGCGGTGGGGCCGTGGGAGTTCACGCTGACCGGGCACCCGAGGCAGGGCGGCGGCCACGGAGTGCCCCACCCCCACTGGCTGGTCACCGACGACGGCGGCGGCGGGGTGACCTGGGTCGATGTCGCCCCCGGCGGCAGTTGGGGCCAAGTGCTGATGCAGTATCGCGAGGGCGGCCTCTTCGTCGAGGCCGACTCGCTCCCGGCATGGCTGGACCGCCTGATCACCACGGCCGAGGACCTGGTCGACGAGACCGGCTTCGAGGACGGCGACCAGCCCTGGCTGGACGACTTCTGGGACGCCCTGAACCTGTCCGGCCCCGAACTGCCGCTGCACTCCGCCGCCCGGCTGCAGGCCGACGGCGGGGACCCGGTGGTCGCCGAACTGGCCGCCCGGGTGCCGGGCACGGCGCTGCTGGCCGACCTGCGCGGTGCCGTACCCGGCAGCCGGGCACGCTTCGACAGGGAGTTCCGCTCCTACCGATTGGTCAGAGCCGCCGACGGCCCGGTGTTCGCCGCCGTCCCGCGGGACACCGACTCCGTGTGACCGGGGTCGTCGATGAGGGGCAGCAGCAGACGGAGGTCCGAGGCCGTCGTGGTTGAACTGCTCGACCATCACTCCCGTCGGGCGGGCCGGGGCGCGCCGGGACGACGGCCGCACCTGGGCTACGGCGGGGGCTCTCGCTGTGGCGCAGGTGCCTGGCTGACCTGACACTGGGCCGGACAGGAGCGGCACGGATCGAGTTCAGTGGGAGCGGGTCATGCGGACGAACATGGTGCTCCGCGGCGTCGGCGTCGTGGTCGGTCTGGTCCTGATCGCCTGCGCGTTCCTCCTCGCGTTCTTCGTCACGCCCACCTATGTGGCCCGGCTGCCCGACGACACCGACGTCACGCGCTCCTACACCGGCACCTTCAAGACCCTGCTCGACGCCCAGGAGGTGGCGAAGGGCAACCTGCTGTCGGCCGTCAAGCGGAACGTTCCGCTGACCGTCGAACGGACCGTCAAGGTGCTGGACACCTCGGACGACACCGCCCTGGTCAGCGACAGCCGGACGACGGCCGCCGCAGGCCGCGCGGTCGAGAAGACCACCTGGCAGTACGCCGTCGACCGCAAGACCCTCGAACCGGCCACCGATCACCCGTCGAGCTGGAAGGTGGTCGACGCCGAGGGCCTGACGGTGAGCTGGCCGCTCGGCGCGGAGAAGCAGACGTACACCGGCTGGCGGCCGGAGACCGGGACCACGACCCCCCTGACGTACTCGCGCACCGAGAGCAGGTCCGGCGTCAGCACCTACGTGTACGAGGCGAGCCTGCCCGCCACCCGGATCACCGACACCCAGGTGCTCGCCGGGCTCCCGCCGGCCGTCCCGAAGAGCACCCTGGCGCTGGTCGCCCAGGTCGGGACGCTCTCGGAGGAGACGAAGCAGAAACTGGCCGTACTGCTGCCGACGCTGCCCGATCCGGTTCCGCTGAGCTACACGCTTCAGAGCGCCGACACGTTCTGGATCGAGCCCGAGACCGGCATCGTGGTCGACACACAGCGCTCCCAGCAGCGCACGGCCGGGGTCGTCGCCCCGAGCGACGGCGCCTTCCTTCCGCTGCTGCCGGTCTCCGACGTCTCGTACCGGCAGACGGCCGACTCCGTGAAGGACGCCGCGAACGACGCCAAGGACGGCCGTGACGCCATCTCGCTCGTCGGCACCATCCTGCCCGTCGTGCTGGGCGTGGTCGGCGCGGTCCTGGTGGCCGTCTCCCTCCTCGTCCGACGCCGGGGCAACCGCGGTGGCGCAGCACCGACCGGACCGACCGCACCGAACGCTCCGAGCGCACCCGGCGGCCCGAGCGCACCGCCCGAACCCACCGGGCCGACCCCGCCGGCCGGGCCGGGTCCCGACGCGTGACGCGACGCCCTGCGGCGGGCCGAACGTCGTACCCGTGCATCGACAAGGGCCCGCCCGGGGAACTTCCCCCTGCCCCTCCCCCGAACGGCCGCACGGGCGTGCCTCCCGGGCCGGGCGCGGGCAGCGTGGCCGGGGGGCCGGCGTGGGGCGGCAACAGCCGCCCGGTCCCGCGTTCGGAGTCCACCGTCCACCGCTCGTTCCCTGCAGGAGTGTCCCGTGCTCTCGGACAAGTCCCGGCCCGTCATCGTCGCCACGCTGCCGGTCGTCGCCGACCACATCGGCGAGATCGCCAAGCGCTTCTACACCCACATGTTCAGCGAGCATCCCGAGCTGTTGGACGGTGTCTTCAACCGCGGCAACCAGGTCCACGGCCACCAGCAGCAGGCACTGGCCGGCTCGGTGGCCTCGTTCGCCACCACGCTCGTGGAGACGCCGGAGCGGGTGCCCGAGCAGCTGCTCCGCCGGATCGCCCACAAGCACGCCTCGCTCGGGATACGCCCCGACCAGTACGGGGTCGTGCACGACAACCTGATGTGGGCGATCGTCGACGTGCTGGGCGACGCGGTCACCCCGGAGGTCGCCGCGGCCTGGGAGGAGGTCTACTGGCTGATGGCCAATGCCCTGATCAACCAGGAGCGCGGACTGTACAGCGCCCGCGGGGTCCGGCCGGAGACGGTCTGGCGGGACTGGGAGGTGATCCGGAAGGTCAGGGAGACCGACGACGTGGTGACCTTCGTGGTCAAGCGGATCGACGACCGCCTGGTGAAGACCTCGCTGCCCGGCCAGTACGTCACCGTGCGGATGCGGATGCCCGACGGGAAGCTCCAGCCGCGCCAGTACAGCCTGACCCGGGCCGACGACGGGGAGCACCGCCAGTTCTCGGTCAAGCGGGTGCGCGGCGAGGGCGGCGAGCCCGACGGCGAGATGTCGACGCTGCTGCACGATTCGGTCAAGGTCGGCGACACCCTGACGCTCTCGCTCCCCTACGGCGACGTGGTGCTGGACGACGCGGGACGGCCGGTGGTGTTCGCCAGTGCGGGCATCGGGATCGCCCCCATGGCGGGGATGCTCTCGCACCTGGTCGCGGCCGAGTCCGGGCTGCCGGTCACCTTGCTCCACGCCGACGTCGACGACGCGTCCTTCCCCCTGCGCCGTCAGGTGGTCGGCGACATCCTGGCCCTGAAGAACGCCCGGATGTACCTGTGGTTCGAGAAGAACGCGCAGAGCCACGAGCCGGTGGACGGGGTCTTCCACGGGCTGATGGACCCCACCGCGGTCGACCTGCCCGCCGACGCCCTGTACTACCTGTGCGGGCCTTTGCCGTTCATGCAGGCCGTGCGCAGCAGCCTGATCGACCACGGCGTCGCCCCGCGCGACATCCAGTACGAGGTGTTCGGCCCCGACCTGTGGCAGGCCGACCTGGACTAGCCGAGGTGCGGGCGGTGGCGGAGGTCGCGAACTCGAGCGGGCGGTGCGACCGGGGACCACATGCCGAGCCACTGCTCGGCGCCCCAGGCCTCGAACCGCTCCACCTCGGTGAACCCCAGCTTCGCCGCGAGACGCATCGAGCCGACGTTGGCGGTCTGGGTGGTGAGCACCACCGGCTCGCCGGGAAGCGCGCCGGCGAGCCAGCCGAGTGCCGCCGTGCACGCCTCGGCGGCGTACCCGGATCCCCACGCACGCGGCAGGAACAGGTAGCCGAGATCGACCTTCCCCGCAGCGGCCGGGCGACGGTGCCCCGTTGCCCTCCTGAGCAGGATCTGGCCGATCATCGACCCGTCGAGGTCGACGACCAAGCTCCCGGGCCACCGCTCGGGCACCCCGGACATCTCGCGCTCGAGCTCGTCCCGCGGCCGGGGGCCGCCGAGGTAGGTGTGCACCTCCGGCGAGGCGAGCAGCTCGATGAACGCCGCGCGGTCCCGGATCTCGGGCTCACGGAGCACGAGCCTCTCGGTGCTGATCGGCTCGGGCGGCCAAGCCACGGGGCCCAGATCTTCCATCCGCGCACACTATGGCGTGTTGTGGAAATGATCGAGCTCGCTGCCTGGCAGCTCACAACCCGCGGATGGCTTCGGCCAGGTCAGGGCCGTAGGAAGCCCAGCAG